>JASHYA010000056.1 GCA_030043315.1 Acidimicrobiales bacterium | reverse complement strand
ACCTGGTGGGGAGTCGGAATGGACTCCTCGATCCTCGACGCCTCGCTCGCGGCGGTGGTCAGCGCGGCGAACCGGGCGCCCTCACGCGCGCACACGGCGTAGAACCTCGAAGGGTCGAGAGCTCCGTCAGCACCGCCTCTCCCCGGAGCTCGAGCGAAGAGAGCCTCCGCTCTTCCCGCATGGATGGATCCCGCCGTACGCGTGGCTCTTGCAGGCCTGGTTCGCCGCCTGAAAGCTGGGACTTGTCTGGTTCACCTGACCGACGAGCTCGAAACCCCACCCGCCGCCGGGGAAGAGGACGGGGTCGGGAAAGTCGGCGATCCCGTGGGCCCGCATGCACTCGGCGAACCCGAGCGCGCTCTGATGGGCGGCCCCCGTTGGGGCTCCGGTGGAGTTCGTGGGTGCGGAAGCCTCGGACGTGGTGGTCGACGTCGTCGTGCCGAGGCTCGCGACACCGGAGGTCTGCCGGCTGCCGCTCCCGCACGCCGACAACCCGATCATCGAAGCGACGGTCAGTGCGATCAGTGAAGGTGCTCCCCGCATAGCGAGCTTTCGCCCGAGCGCGGTCCACGGAGACCGGTCATTCCGGTCCGAGCGATCCCGGTTCTCTCCCACGTGCGTCGTCTCCTTCGTCCCCTTGCCCAAGAGGTGCCGAACGCTGTTGTACGGAACAGAAGGTCACACGACGGTCACACGTGTGACCTGGAGGTGACCAGGGACCCGCGACCCCGTGTCGCGCGGGTCTCGGGTGGGCGGACCGCCTCCGGAACGGGCGAACGTGACAACTTCGATGTCGATCCGCTCGAGGTGGAAATGGCGTTCTCGGGGGACCTCCGACCTCACGTCATGATGCGGCAAGCCTGCGACCGGGGGAGCTGGAGCTACTCAGCTCCCTGTCGTGGTACGAGTGGCGGCTTGGTGTCGGAGAGCGAAGACAGCAGCTTGGACCCGGTCTTGTAGGCCGAGTTTCGTGAGAATGCTGCTGACATGGGTCTTCACGGTCTGTTCGCTGATCGTCAGCTCGTCGGCGATTTGCCGGTTGCTTCGACCTTCTGCGACGAGCTCGAGCACCTCGCGTTCGCGTGGCGAGAGGGGTCCCAGCGGGTCGGGAGGAGGTCGGGAACGAACTGCGCGGGTGAGCCGGACCAACACCTCAGGAGAGAGGCTCACGCCGCCGGGGGCGACCGTGCGGACCGAGGCGATGACCTCTTCCGCGGCGGCCGTCTTGAGCAGGTAGGAGGAGGCGCCGGCGCGAACGGCGCGGACGAGGTCCTCGTCGTCGACGGCAGAGGTGAGGACTACGACTGCCGGCCGGTGTGGGGCGTCAGCGAGGGCGGCGAGAACGCCGTGCCCGTCGAGCTCGGGCATGTAGAGGTCGAGCAGTAGCACATCGGGAGAGGTGGCCGCCGCGACCCGCAGGGCCTGAACCCCGTCTTCTGCTTCACCGACGACCTCGAGGCCGGGTTCTTGGTTGAGCAAGTAGCGCAACCCGTCCCGCACGACACGGTGGTCGTCGGCGATCACGACGCGGATGGTCACTTCACCGGTACCCGAACGATGACCGCCGTGCCGGCTCCAAGGGCGCTGTCGATGTCCACCGTGCCGTCGACTTCGGTGACTCGGTCGCGGAGGTGCTGCAGTCCGGAGCCGGCATGCGAGGCTGCCGGGTCGAACCCCGTGCCGTCGTCGCGAATTGCGAGTTCGACGTGCCCGTTCTGATGAGTCATCGACACGGCGATCCGGCGGGCGTTTCCGTGCCGGATGGCGTTGGTGCACGCTTCCTGGGTGACGCGCAAAAGGGTGTGCTCGACCGCTTCGGGGAGCGCGATGTCCGCGAGGTCTGCATCGACGGTCACGCCTAGGCGGTCCCGGTAGGCATCAAAGGTCTGCTGCAAGGCGGGGGCGAGGCCTCCCCCGTCGAGTCCGGTCGGGCGGAGCTCCCACAGCAGCGCCTGCATGTCGCGCAGTGCCTCCTCGGTGATGTGCTCGATCGCCTGCGCCTGCACGTTTTGGGGGTCAGCTCGGCGCATCCCCGAGGCGATCATGCGCAGACCGAATAGGTGCTGCGAGATGGCGTCGTGGATCTCCCGGGCGATCCGGGACCGCTCAGCGGCACGCGCTTCGCTCGTGGCGCGCTCTCGCTCCGCGCCGAGCGCGGAGTTGAGCTGGCGGGTCATCGTGGTGAAGTTCGCCTCGAGTCGCGCCACCTCGTCCCGGCCGTGGCTGGGCAGGGTGACGGTGTAGTCGCCGTCTGCGACCGCGATGGTTGCCAGCTCCAGTCGGCGGACCCTACGCACCAGCCGGCTGGACGCGAGCAGGCCGAACAGCACGCCGACTGGGACGATCGCGATGAGGAGGACATAGGAGGCCACGAGCAGCGCGTGTGCACCGCGGATGTGGCGTAGCTCGTCCCAGGCGTGGAGGGGGTTGACGAACCCGGTCGACTGAGGGGCTTGCACGTACAGATAGGCCAGGCCAGTGGCCGAAAGCGTCGGAAGGTAGGCCCTGGCGAACAGCGTCCAGGTGACGCCGCCGAACCGGGTGGAACCGCCACCGCCTGTCACCCCCTTGAGGAGTCCGGCCTTGATCGCCGATGCTGCCGCCGCGGGGAGGCCCTTCGTCGAAGGCTGGCCCGGTGGGTAGCGAGCAGGTGCAGAGGACGCGATGATCCTCCCGTCGCGGGCGATCGCGACCACGGCGGTCACGACCTTGTGGCTGCTGATCGCCCCACGGACCGCCGGCACGACAAGCACGCTGCCCGTTCCTGTCGTCTGGACGATGCCGGGTTCAACGCGTCGGCCCCGTTCTCCGAGCAGGGTCCCGACCGGCACTCCGCGGGGATAGCGCTGGCTCAGCTGCGTCCAGTAGCTCGCCGCGGTGCTGTCGACCTGGGCGAGCAGCTTGGTGTCCCCCAGCAGCCCCGGCAGCTCGAAGCTCAGCACGAACACTTCGACGAGCACGACGACGACCGCGGTGACCAGCACATACGAAACGATCAGTCGACCCGAGATGCCCCACACACGGCGTCTCACCCGGTCCAACATCCTCGCACGCTACCTCCGGGAAACCTTCGTGACATCCCTCCACGGAGGGATCGCGCAACCCCTCCAGAGAGGGAGCCGCAATCCCTCCGGTGCCCGATGATCCGCGTCATCCCGGTCCCGCACACTGACTGTGATGAGCCCCTCCCCTCGTGTTCGTCACCGCGATCGGTTCGCACACCTGCCGGCGGGCGAAGTGCAGACCCCGGTCGCCGATGCGTCGGCACCTGGCACGAAAGCGAAGGGATCGATCCACGCCACAGACGAACCGGCATGCGCTCCGCGCCGGATTCAAGGATCCTCAGTCGGTCCGAGACGTCGGCGGCCGCTCCTCTCGGCCGCGTTGATCGCCGCAGGAGTCCTCGTTGGCGGAGCTGCGGTTGCGGCGTGCGGCGGCGGGTCGTCGACGCCGGGCGCGGCCACGGGCTCGACGACCGCCAAGACGGGGCTCGTGCCGTACGCCCGTTGCATGCGTTCCCATGGCGTGCCGAAATTCCCCGACCCCGCCAGCACAGGAGGGATCCCGAAGCAGGCCCTGGTCAGCGCCGAGAGCGGCCTCAGCACATCCCAGGTCCAGGTGGCCCAGAACCACTGCAAGCACCTGCTGCCGCCGACAGGGTCGCTGAGCGGTCATCCCGTTCACCAGATCACTTCCGAGCAGCGCCAGGACTACCTCCAGGCAGCTGCCTGCATGCGCTCGCACGGCGTCACCGACTTCCCCGACCCCGTCTTCACCGGCGGCACCGTCGAGTTCCCTGAACTGGACCATCTCGTCGATCTCAACTCGCCCCTGGTCAAGCGCGCCTACCAGATCTGCCAGAAGCTCATTCCTCCAGGACTCCCGTACGGCGGGTCAGGGAGATGATGCCCTGTGGGCGGCCCCGAGAGGGTCGGGAGGGGGTCGCACCCGTTGCCCGGCGCCACTCGCGGCGCCGGGTCGGCTCCGGACAGCTCGCAGATCCCGAGTCTCGTGGCTGGCGGGCCCGGCCGAAGTGCTGCAGCCGGCGACGGGACGCGACGGACCCGATCGGTGCCCGTGCCTCGATGCGATCCGGAACCGCCGACGACCGTTCGGAGAGCTGAATGCGAGTGCTCGTCGTCGAGGGCTCCGTCTCTCAGGCAGATGTCATCGCGAAGGGCCTGCGACTGCAGGGAATCGCCGTCGATGTCGCCTACGACGGTGACGACGCGGCTCGGAAGCTGGCTCTCACGGACTACCACGTCGTCGTCCTGGAGCGGTCTGTGCCGGGGCGCGCAGGCGACGACCTGTGCCAGCAGATCACGACGGGGGAGAGCCGGGCCATGGTCCTGATGTTGAGCGGTGCCGCCTCGCCAGAGGAGCGCATATCGGGACTGGAGCTCGGTGCCGACGACTACGTCGGCAAACCCTTTCACCTCCGTGAGCTGGTGCTGCGGGTGCAGGCGCTTGCCCGCCGACAACCTGAGGCGTGTCCGCAGGTGTTGCGGCGCGCGGACATCGAGCTTCTTCCGCTCCAACGTACGGCTCGCCGTGGGCAGCGAGTCCTCGACCTGACTGCGAAGGAGTTCGGGGTGCTCGAAGCACTGATGCGCACTGGGACCGTCCTGAGCTCCGAAGACCTGCTCGAGCAGGTCTGGGACGAGCACGCGAACCCGTTCACGGACGTCGTCCGCCCTGTGATCTGCCGGCTTCGCCACAAACTCGGCACGCCTCCGGTCATCGAGACCGTCCCGAGAGCCGGGTACAGGTTGTCCAACGGCACGATCGACGAACCCGAGCCGGACCCCCCCTCGAAGACAGCTCTCGAGCGGACGGTCTGCGTGGACGCGAGATCGGCCTGCTCGTGCAGTGGGCGGCTGCTGACGATAGGCGGCGGTTGGCACAGAACGGCGTGAGCGAACCTGCCACGACTCTTCACACCACGCCGACCGTCCTCGCGATCCCCGTCGTGGAGTCTTGAGAGTGGTGCAGCCACACAAGATCGTCAGAGTGGACCGGCGCCCACTACGAATCCGGCGGCCCTTGAGCGGGTGGCGGCCCACCCGGATACTGAGGCAA
>JASHYA010000055.1 GCA_030043315.1 Acidimicrobiales bacterium | reverse complement strand
TTCGGTCCAGCTCCTCGACGTGACGTCGGCGTGGAGCACGGTCGGGCTGTGGGGACCGCGCGCTCGGGAGATCCTCGGCTCGGTGACCGAGGACGACGTCTCGGGCGAGGGGTTCCCCTTTGCCACCTGCAGGAACATCGAGATCGACGGGATCGCGGTCCTCGCCTCGCGCATCTCCTACGTCGGGGAGCTCGGCTGGGAGCTGTACGTGCCGATGGAGCAGGGCGCGCGGCTGTGGCAGGTGCTCTCGGCCGCGGGGCGGCCGCACGGGCTCGTCCCCGTCGGCATCGGCGTCTACGGCACCACCGCACGCCTCGAGAAGGGCTACCGCGCCTACGGCAACGAGCTCACCGCGGACTACGACCTCGTGGAGGCCGGCATGGCCCGCCCGTCGTTGAAGCCCCAGGAGTTCGTCGGGAAGGACGCCTACCTCGCACGGCGGGAGGCGCAGCCGGCCGCGGTGCTGTGCACCCTGGTCGTGGAGGACCACCGGGGCGACCGCGGCACGGACGCGCCGAAGGACGGGCGCACGGACGCGCGCACGGCCGCGCGCACGGACGGGTTGCGCCGGTATCCGCTCGGCAAGGAGCCGGTGCTCACGTCCGACGGGGAGCGGATCGTGGACTCGAAGGGCCGCCCCTCCTACGTCACCAGCGCGGGGTCCGGGCCCTCGGTCGGCCACCACCTCCTCATGGCCTACCTGCCGTCGGACCTCGCCGTGGAGGGGGCGCCGTTCCTCGTGGAGTGCATGGGCGAGCGGTTGCCCGTCCGCGTCGCGGTGGCGGGCTCGCGACCGCTGTTCGACCCCGCCAACGAGCGCGTGCGCGCCTGACGCGCCCGACCGCCGTCGCGCCCACGCCATGGACGTCCTCGTGTACGTGAAGCGGGTACCCGCGGTGGGTGGCCGCATCGTCCTCACCCCCGACGGGCGCGAGGTGGACACGTCGATGCTCGGCTTCACGGTCAGTCCGCACGAGGAGTGCGCGGTGGAGGAGGCGGTCCAGATCACCGAGCGGCACGGGGGCACGGTGACCGTCTCCACCATGGGGCCGCCCGAGGCCATCGAGCAGCTGCGCACGGCGATCTCGGTCGGGGCACACGCCGCGCACCTCCTCGTGACGACGGGGGTGGACGCCGGCCCGATCGCGACCTCCCGCGCGCTGGCCTCCTCCGTGCGCGAGCTGGAAGGTGGACGGGGTCGCCCCTTCGACCTCATCCTCTGCGGCAACGAAGCGGCGGACACCGGAGACCACCAGGTCGGTGTGCGGCTCGCGCACGCGCTCGGCCGGCCGTGCGCGACCGGCGTCAAGCAGCTGCAGATCGAGGCGACGGGCGAGTCGGTCGAGGCGTCCCGCGAGTACCGCGGCTCACAAGAACACTTCACGCTGCGTCTCCCGGCGGTGGTGACCGTGAAGGAGGGCATCAACCTCCCCCGGTATCCGTCCCTGCCCGGGAGGATGCGCGCCAAGAAGGCGGACGTCTCGACCGCCACGCCGACCCTCGAACCCGAACCGCTCGTCATGCAGCGGCTGCGGGTGCCCAGGACGGAGCGGACGTCCGCCGAGGTGCTCGGTCACGGCGTCGACGCGGTGCCCGCGCTGGTCGCGCTCTTCGAAACGCTCGGTGTCGTGCCGTGATCACGGTCTGCTTCGTCGAGCTGGACGGCGACGAGGTGGTGGACGCGTCGTTGCGCGCCGTGACCTTCGCCCGCCGTCTCGGCGGGGGCGCGCCCCTGGGATGCCTCGTGCTCGACCGGCCGGGCCCGGGCGCGCTGGCACAGCTCGCGGCCTTCGGGGTCGCCGACGTGCGTCACCTGGACGCCGGGGACGTGCACGGCTACGCGCCGATGGCCGCGGCCGCCGCCCTGGCGGAGATGGTGGCGCCCTTCGATGATGGCGTCGACGTGGTCGCCGTGGTCGCCGCGGCCACCGACCACGGCAACGAGGTGCTGGCGCACCTGGGCGCGACGACCGGCCTCGAGCTCGTCGCCAACTGCGTCGACGCGCAGGTGCAGGCGGAGGTGGAACCGGGCGGGCCGGGCAACGGCGGCGGCTTCGCCGTGGTCCGCCAACGCTGGGCAGGGAGCCTCCTCGAGGACGCGGTCCTGCACGCCCGGGGTGGCCTGTTCAGCGTCGTGGCCGAGGCGGTCACCGCGGAGCCTTCCCCCGTCGCGGCGGAGGTGACCGTCCGCCCGATCGCCCCCGCGCTCACCCCCCTCGACCTCGCCGTGCAGGCGGTCGAGACGAGGAGCGAGGGCGGGGGCGTCTCGCTTGCGAGCGCAAGGGTGGTGGTGAGCGGCGGACGCGGGATCGGCGGTGCGGAGGGCTTCGGCGTCGTCGAGGAGCTGGCGACGCTGCTCGGGGGCGCGGTGGGCGTCTCGCGCGCGGTCACGAGTGCGGGGTGGCGTCCCCACCGGGAGCAGGTCGGCCAGACCGGCACCAGGGTGGCGCCGCACCTCTACGTGGCGTGCGGCATCTCGGGCGCGATCCAGCACCTCGCCGGCTGCCAGGGTGCCACGCACATGGTCGCGATCAACACCGACCCGGACGCGCCGATCATGGCGCGCGCCGACTACGCGATCGTGGGCGACGTCTCGGTCGTGCTGCCCGCGCTCGTCGACGCGCTGCGGCACCGCACGGCCGGGTCCTGAGGGGCACGCGGCGACCCGAGGCGGATGCGTACGCCGCTGCGAGCGTGCGCGGCTTCCGGCGCCGCGTCGTCGATGAGCCGGCGGAGCGAGCCGGCGAGACGCCGCGTCCCCACGATCCGTACCTCGAGACGAAGGCCGAGCAGGTCCGCGACGTCCTGCGCCCGGCGCGCGAGCACCGGGTCGGGCCGTTCCGCGAGCCACACGACGCGCCGGTAACCCGAGAAGTACTCGGCGACGAGCTCGGGACGCCGGTCGATCCCGAGCCCACGTGCGACGAGCCGGTCGAAGGAGCGCAGCAGGAAGTCGGTCACGAGGTAGGTGCCGGGTTCCTCGGCGAAGAGCTGGGCGACCGCGCGATCGCCCGCCAGCAGGTCGTAGCAGTGGAGGCCGGGGAGCCTGCGGACGCCGAGGCGGCTGCAGACTTCGTCGAGCGCGCCGTAGGTGCCGCAGTCGGCGTACGCGACGACGACGTCCTTCCCCTGCTCCGCCAGAGAACGGCAGAGCCACTCGACGGCCGGCGCGATGGCGGCGGGCCGGTTGTGGAGGGACGCCGGGAGGGTGTGCACCTCGACGGCGCGGGCGAACCGGCGGGCGGCCGCGCGCACCTCGCTCCCGAGCGCGCCGCACGCGAGCACGGCGAGCGGCCTGCCCCCTCCAGCTGCGGCGGCCTCAGGCGGGGAAGCTGAGCCGCTCGACGAACCGGTCGTTGAAGTCGGCGCGGTCGGAGAGCTCGACATAGGTCACCTCCTCCACCATCGCGGTCGCCCCGGCGCGCTCGCGGACACTGAGCAGCGCCATCTTCGCCCCCTCGCCCGCCACGTTGCCCGCGCTCACGATGCGCAGCACCGGCATCGCCGGCACGAGGCCGATCCGCACCGCGCTCGCCGGGGACACGTAGCTGCCGAAGGACCCGGCGAGCAGCACCTGCTGGACATCGGACTCGGAGACCCCGGCGTC
>JASHYA010000054.1 GCA_030043315.1 Acidimicrobiales bacterium | reverse complement strand
TGGACTTCGCCGTGCTCTTCGCCCCGGTTGACCTGGGCGACCGGGATGTCGCCTTTCTCGCAGCCCGTTTCGCCCCTGTGCGGGCCCGCGGCGGGGTGGCGGCGGTCCGCCTCGTCGCCTTGGTCGCCCTCGTCGCCTTGGTCGTCTTGGCGGCCCGGGCGGCCCTGGAGGCGCTGGCCGTGCCGCCCGCTCCCCGACCTCGTGGCGGCTTCTGCCCCCTCCCCCCCCGGACGGCGTCGCCAGCGGTGCCGGCCGCGGCGACCACCGCCTGTGCGGCGGCGAGGCGTGCGACCGGCACCCGGAACGGCGAGCAGCTCACGTAGTCGAGTCCGGCGTCGTAGAAGAAGAGGATCGACGCCGGGTCCCCGCCGTGCTCGCCGCACACGCCCACCTTGAGCTCAGGCCTGGTCGCGCGGCCGCGGGTGGTCCCATCCCGGACGAGCTCCCCCACGCCGCCCACGTCAACGGTCTCGAACGGGTTCCTGGACAGGAGCCCCTTCTCGAGGTACGCCGACATCATCCTGCCCTCGACGTCGTCGCGGCTGAACCCGAAGGTCATCTGCGTGAGATCGTTGGTGCCGAACGAGAAGAACTCGGCGACCTCGGCGATCTCCCCGGCCCGGAGCGCCGCGCGCGGCGTCTCGATCATCGTGCCGATGTGGACCTCGATGCCCGTCCCGTTGACCGCGGACCGGCCCCGGCGGGAGCCTTTGCGGCGACCGTTCGACACTGGACGCTCGGCTCCCGCTGTCTCGGCGATCGCCTCTTCCACCCAGCGGCGGGCGAGCGCGAGCTCCTCACGGCTCACGGTGAGCGGGATCATGATCTCGACAACGGGGTGACCACCCGCTGCCGCGCGCTCGCGCGCCGCCTCCATGAGCGCGCGCACCTGCATCGCGTAGAGGCCCGGCTTGATCACCCCGAGCCGCACGCCGCGGGTGCCGAGCATGGGGTTCGCCTCTTTCCAGGACTTCGCCGCCTCGTAGAGCTTGCGCTCGTCCTCGCTGAGCCCGGTCGTCGCCTCCTTGATGGCGAGCTCCTCGATCGAGGGGAGGAACTCGTGCAGGGGGGGATCGAGCAGGCGCACGGTGACGGGAAGCCCGTCCATCGCCTCGAGGATCGAGACGAAGTCCTCCCGCTGCACCTCGCGCAGCTGCTCGAGCGCCTCGTGCTCCTCGTCCTCGCCCTCGGCCAGGATCATCCTCCTCACCACCGGAAGCCGGTCTTCGCCGAAGAACATGTGCTCGGTGCGGCACAGGCCGATGCCCTCGGCACCGAGCCTCCGCGCGTTGGCGGCGTCCTCCCCGGTGTCGGCGTTGGCGCGGACGCCGAGCTCGCCTTCCCTGATCTCGTCCGCCCAGCCCAAGAGGATGTCGAACTCGGGTGGCGGCGCTGCGGCGGTGAGCTCCACCTTGCCCACGACCACCTCTCCGGTCGACCCGTCGATCGAGATCCAGTCGCCTTCGTCCACGGTGGTGGTCCCCGCGCTGAAGCTGTGACGCCCGATGCGCAGCGCCTCCGCGCCGACGACGGCCGGTTTGCCCCAGCCGCGAGCGACCACGGCCGCGTGGCTCACCAGGCCACCGCGCGCGGTCAGGACGCCCTCGGCGGCGAGCATGCCGTGCACGTCCTCGGGGGACGTCTCGTTGCGCACGAGCACGACGTGCTCTCCCCGCCTGGCGGCCGCTTCCGCGTCGTCCGCGGTGAAGTACGCGCGGCCGACCGCCGCGCCGGGGGACGCTGCGAGGCCCTTGGCGATCACATGGTGCGCCTTGCCGGCGAACTGCGGGTGCAGGACGGCCGAGAGGTGGTCTTCGGTGATGCGCGACACGGCCTCGGCGCGGCTGAGCCGGATCTTCGGTTCCCGCGTCATGTCGACGGCCATCTTCAACGCGGCGCGGCCCGTCCGCTTGCCCACACGGGTCTGGAGCATCCAGAGCTTGCCCTGCTCGATCGTGAACTCGGTGTCGCACATGTCCCGGTAGTGCCGCTCGAGCCGCTCGAACACGTCCATCAGCTCCCGGTACACGGCCGGGAAGGTCTGCTTCAGGGCGGACAGCGGCTCGGTGTTCCGGATGCCCGCGACGACGTCCTCCCCCTGGGCGTTCACCAAGAAGTCGCCGTACACGCCCTGGGCCCCCGTCGCCGGGTCCCGGGTGAACCCGACGCCGGTCCCCGACCGGTCGTCGCGGTTGCCGAAGACCATCGCCTGGACGTTCACGGCGGTGCCGAGCGTGTGGGGGATGCGCTCGCGCTCCCGGTAGGCGATCGCACGGGGACCGTTCCAACTGCGGAACACCGCCTCGATCGCCCCCTGGAGCTGGTCGTCGGGGTCCTGGGGGAAGGGCGCACCCGTGTGGCGCTCGACGAGCTGCTGGTAGGAGTCGACGAGGTAGCGGAGCAGCTCGGTGGGGACCCGCGCGTCGGAGGTGGTCCCCGCGAGCTCCTTCGCCGCGTCGAACAGGGCGTCGAACTCCTCGCCGGGGACCCCGAGCACGATCCGGCCGTACATGGCGACGAAGCGCCGGTAGGAGTCGTACGCGAAGCGCTCGTCGTCGGTCTGCTTGGCGAGGCCCTCGACCGACTGGTCGTTCAGTCCGAGGTTCAAGACGGTGTCCATCATCCCCGGCATCGAGAACTTGGCCCCCGACCGCACGGACACGAGTAGCGGATCGACCGGATCGCCGATCTCCTTGCCCATGGCCCGCTCGAGGCGCCCCCTCGCCCGTGCGACCTCCGCGCTCAGCCCGTCGGGCCAACCGCCGTCCATGTAGGCACGGCAGGCATCCGTCGAGATCGTGAAGCCGGGCGGCACCGGCAGCCCGAGCACCGACGACATCTCGGCGAGGTTGGCCCCCTTGCCGCCCAGGAGGTCCTTCATGTCCATGGGCGGTCGGCGGTGCGAGTGGTCGAAGTCGAAGACGTACGGCATGAGGCCTCCTCACCCTGTGTGGCGTCACCGGTGCGCGGTCCGTGTCGCAGGTCCGCGACCTCGCCGGGGGACGCTGCCACCTTATGGCCTACCGGCGTGCACCTGCGACCGGCCGAACCCCCTTACACGCACGATCAA
Source organism: Acidimicrobiales bacterium (assembly GCA_030043315.1). Taxonomy (GTDB): domain Bacteria; phylum Actinomycetota; class Acidimicrobiia; order Acidimicrobiales; family RAAP-2; genus JAJYVT01. The sequence goes on along the minus strand of JASHYA010000054.1, from coordinate 489 downwards.
GGTGCGCGCGTGCTCAGGAGGGCCGCATCGCGGCGGCGGTCACTCCTCCCCGGCCCGCCTCCGGAGCTCGGCCAGCAGGCCGTCGATCGGGACGCGCACCTGTGTCGTGGTGTCCCGCTCGCGGATGGTCACGGCCCGGTCCTCGAGCGAGTCGAAGTCCACGGTCACGCACCACGGCGTCCCGATCTCGTCGTGGCGGCGGTACCGGCGGCCGATGCTCTGGGTGACGTCGTAGTCGCACATGAAGTGGGGCTGCAGGAGGTGCAGCACCTCGCGTGCGACCGACTCGAGCTGCTCCTTCTTGGAGAGCGGCAGCACTGCCACCTGGTACGGCGCCAGCCGGTGGTGGAGGTGGAGCACCGTGCGGGCCTCCCCGGAGACCTCGTCCTCGTCGTAGGCGGCGAGGAGGAACGCCATCATGGTGCGCGTCGCGCCGCCGGCGGGTTCGATCACGTGGGGCACGTACCGCTCGCCGGTCGCGGGGTCGAA
>JASHYA010000053.1 GCA_030043315.1 Acidimicrobiales bacterium | reverse complement strand
GGCGTCACCCTCGGCGCCTCGGTCACCGTCGACGTCGCCGCGGTGCAGGGCACCGAGCACGTGCCCACCGCGATGGACCAACCGGCTGCCGCCGCGAACCCCTCTGCGCAACGCGCCGGTCGCCCAGCGGGAGGAGCCCGGCGACGCCAGCGTCATCGCCTCCTGGCCGGGCAGGACCTCCCGGGCGGCCAGGACCTGTGCCGGCGCGTCGGGGGCCGCTTGGACGGGCTGCTGGCCCGCGAGCAGGAAGGCGGTGTTCACCAGGGAGACGTGGGAGAAGGCCTGCGGGAAGTTGCCGACCTGGCGCCCCGCCACCGGGTCGTACTCCTCCGCGAGCAGGCCGAGGTCGTTCCGGAGGGACAGCAGCCGCTCGAACATCGCCACCGCGTCGTCCTTGCGGCCGATCAGGTACAGGCAGTCGGCCAGCCAGAACGAGCAGGCGAGGAAGGCGCCCTCCCGCCCGCGCAACCCGTCGACTGTCCCCTCGTCGGAGGTGCGGTAACGGAGCACGAAGCCGCCCTGGACGAGCTCGTGCTCGATCGCTTCGATGGTCCCGACCATGCGGGGGTCCGTCGCGGGCAAAAAGCCGGTGCGCGGGATCATGAGCAGGCTCGCGTCGAGCGCGTCGCTGCCGTAGTACTGGGTGAACGCGTTCTTCTCGGCGTCGAAGCCCCGTTCGTAGATCTCCTGGCGGATCTCCTCGCGCATGGTGCGCCACTTGTCGATGGGTCCGTCGAGCTCCGGCCAGTCCTCCATGGTCCGCACCGCACGGTCCACCGCGGCCCACGCCATCACCTTGGAGTGCGTGAAGTGGCGACGCGGCCCCCGCACCTCCCACAGCCCGTCGTCCGGTTGTCGCCAGCCGTCTTCCAGGAACTCGACCAGCTTCGACTGGAGGTCCCAGATGGCCCGCGTGTGCACCCCGTCGGCGCGCGCGGCCGTGTAGAGCGCGGACATGACCTCGCCGTACACGTCGAGCTGGTACTGGCCGGCTGCGGCGTTCCCGATCCGCACGGGCCTCGACCCCTCGTAACCCTGAAGCCAGTCGACCTCCCACTCATCGAGGCGACGCTCGCCTCCGGCGCCGTACATGATCTGGAGCTTCGAGACGTCGCCCGCGGTCGCCCGGAGCAGCCAGTCGCGCCACGCCATCGCCTCGGCGTGGTAACCGCCGAGCATCAGGGCTTCCAGAGTCAGGGTCGCGTCGCGCAGCCAGCAGTAGCGGTAGTCCCAATTCCGTTCGCCGCCCAGTGCCTCGGGAAGTGAGGTGGTCGCGGCGGCGACGATCCCACCGGTCGGCTCGTACGTGAGCGCTTTCAACGTGATGAGCGAACGGAGCACCGCCTCCTTGTGGGGTCCCTCGAAGCAGCAGGAGGCCGACCAGACCTGCCACCAGGCTTCAGTGATCGCGGCGGCGTAACTGGGATCGGTCGGCGCGGGTGGCGACTCGTGCGACGGGTACCACGTGAGCGAAAAGGGCATGCGCTGGCCCTCGCGCAACGTGAACTCCGCCACCGTCGTCATGTCCTCGCCTCGCGTCTCGGCGCGCGTCCAGAGCGAGACCGAGTTGGGCCCGGCGGTGGCCGTGAGCAGATGGTCGTGGACCGTCACCCAAGGGATCTGCTCGCCGTAATCGAAGCGGACGGCCATCTGCATCCGAACCTGGACCGAGCCGCGGACGCCCTCAACGATGCGAACGACCTCGGGCCACTTCTCCCGGATCGGCATGCAGTCGAGGATCCGGATGGTGCCCTGCTTCGTGTCCATCTCGGTCTCGAGAACGAGCGAGTCGCCGCGGTACCGCCGGCGCGTCGCGGTCACGCTGTGGGGCGCACCGGCGGGCGCGATCTTCCAGAAGCCGTTGTTGTCGGTGCCGAGCAGCCTTGCGAAGCAGGCGCCGGAGTCGAAGTGCGGCAGGCACAGCCAGTCGATGGAACCGTCTCGACCGACGAGCGCCATCGTGTGGAGGTCCCCGATCACCGCGTAGTCCTCAATTCGCTGCGCCACGGTTGCCATTCTTACCTCCGGCCGGCACAAGCGCCCGGCACCGGGGCGCCGGCGCAGCTGGTCAGCCGGCCGTGCACCCGCCGGTGGCGACGGCCGACGTATGCCGCTCGGCCGAGAGGACCCGCGTCAGCACACCGGGTGACGTCAACGCGTATCCGACGTCGGCGTACGCGGTCGAACGCGAGAAGACGACACCGACCACCTGCCCGCCCGAGTCGACGAGCGGTCCGCCCGAGTTGCCCGGCTCGACGTCGGCGTCGACCTGGTACACCTTGCGCGTCACTGTGCCCTCGTCGTAGATGTTCCGCCCCGTGGCGGTCAACTCCGCGGCGACCGCTGCGGGGACGACGGTGAGCGGACCGTCCTCGGGATACCCGATGACCGCGGCCTCGGTCCCCGGTGACACCGGCGAGGCGTCGATGGTGAGGGAAGGACCGAGCGGGGCGTCGGTCCGCAGCACGGCGAGGTCGTATGTCGGGTTGAAGTACACGACGGTCGCCGGGTACTGCTGTCCCTGCACGACGACGTCGGTGGCGCTCTCCCCGGCCACCACGTGCGCGTTCGTCACCAGCATTCCCGGTGCGGCCACGAACGCAGAGCCCTCCTGCAGGTAGCCGCAGGCCTGTCCGAGGACCTTCACGGTCGATGTCTCGGCCGCTCTCGCGATCCCCTGCGCCCACGCGACGGTCGGCGTCGCCACGTGCACGGGGGACGGCTCGAGCTCGGAGAAGACGGAGGGGAACCCCGACCCGCCAAGGAACCCTTGGACCTTCGAGAACACGTCGGGCAGCGGCGGCATCACCCCGTCGACCGCTTTCACCAGGCTGGAACGCTGGATCGCCGAGCTGAGCCAGCCGTAGGGGACCTGGACGAGCTCGTTCGCGACGAGCCAGACGCCGAACAGCATCGCCACGAGCGCGACGCCCACCCCTGCCACGCTGTCGAGCGGACCGAGCTTGAGTCGGCGGGCCGCGACGTTGCCCCGGGCGCCGACCATGCGCCCGAGGATTCCGAAGATCGCGCCGAGCCCGAGGACGAGCGCGAGCGCCACCAGGGTCCTTGCGGAGGTTGTGCGCACCGACGGCGCCACGACGTTCGCGAGCAGGGCGCCGATGGTCACCCCGAGCACGAAGCCGGCCAGTGACAGGATCTGGATCAGGGCACCCACCCGCAGGCCGTGGACCGCCGCGAGGAGCAGGAGCACCACGACCACGATGTCCACCCAGTCCACGTTGCGGAGGGTACCCAAGATCGTCCCGTTCGCATCGTCGGCGGCGACCGGACGGGGTGGGCACCGGGGGGCGGCGCCAGGAAACCTCCTGCCAGGCTCTCCCCGGTAGCCTCGATCACCGGTGGAACCCGCGGCTCATCTGGACATCCTCACTGAGCGGTCCGACGCGCTCCTCGATGCGGCGGCGGGTTCGACGGGCGTCCCGGTGCCGACGTGCCCGGACTGGACCGTCGCCGACCTGGTTGTCCACATGGGCCTCGTGTGGGGTTGGGCCGCGCAGATCGTCACGACCAAGGAGCGCGCGCGCTTCGGCGAGCCGCCCGAAGACCGCGGCGGACCGGCCCTCCGGACCTGGGCGAAGGCGCGGGCCGCGCGCCTGATCGGCACGCTCGGCGCGGCCGACCCCGAGGTGGACTGCTGGACCTTCGGCCCGCCCCGGTCCGCACGTTTCTGGTTCCGTCGTCAGGCGCTCGAGACGGTGCTGCACGCCTGGGACGTGGAAGGGGCGGTCGGCGTGCCGTCGCCCATCGGTCCCGAGGTCGCCGCAGACGGCGTCGACGAGCACCTGAGCGTGATGGTGCCCCGCTCGCTGCGGTCGAGTCCCGACCTGTGGACCGGCCAGACGGTGCACCTCCACCGGACGGACGGCGACGGCGAATGGGTCGTGCGCCTCGGCCCCGACGGCGGGGCTGTCGTCGAACGCGCGCACTCGAAGGCCGACCTCGCGCTGCGCGGCACCGCGGAAGCGCTGTGGTTGTGGTGCGCGAACCGCGCGACCGCGGACGAGCTCGGCATCGAGCGTTTCGGGGACGAGGAGATCGCCGCGCGCTGGCAGACGGAGATGGCCTTCTAGCCGTTGCCGGCCGGAGCGGCCGGGCGGCCGGACGGGTGGGTGCCTGGAGGACCACGGCGCCGGCCTGCGAAAGTTGCGGGCGGTGACCCCCGAGACTGCGGCGATCGGGCATTCCGCGCGACGGGCGGGCGAGGCTGAACAGCTGACGACCGCAGGGTGGGCGGCCGGAGGGTCGACGCCCGTGCCGAGCCCGCCGCCACAACCCGGCCGTCCCGTGCGGCACAACCAGGTCGCCGCGGTGGCGAGCCTGGTCGTGCTCCCGCTCCTCGTCTACGGCCTTCCCGCCGTCTTGGGGCATCCGGTCGTGCCCGGCGACGACCTCACCCAGAGCCTGCCGCTTCGAGAACTGGTCGGCAGCGACCTCCGGTCGGGCCACCTTCCGATCTTCGATCCCTACATCTGGGGTGGGGCTCCGCTCCTCGCCGGGTGGAACGCGGGTGCGGCCTACCCGCTCACGTGGCTGTTCGCCGTGGTCCCGGGCGCGGCCGCGTGGACCGTCAACCTGATGGTCGCCGGGGTGACCGCCGGCGTCGGCTGCTTCGCGTTCCTGCGGGCGTCGCGGCTGGGGGTCCTCGCCAGTTGGGCGGGAGCGATGACGTTCACCTTCGGCGGGGGCATGATCGCCCAGATTCCCCACGTGGGCCTCGTCATCGGCATGAGCTGGGTGCCGCTCGCCCTGCTCGCGGTCCTCCGGCTCACCGATCCCGGTGGGGCGAGCGCGCGATCACTCGCGTGGTGGACGGCGGTGCTCGCGGCTGCCGTCGCCCTCGTCATCCTCGCGGGAGAACCGCGCGCGGTCACCGACGCGGCGGCGGTGTTGGCGCTCTACGGCGGTTGGCGGCTGGTCAAGCTCGCGAGGTTCACCGGGCTCACGACTTCGTGGAGGGGTGCGGGAGCCGTCGTGTCCGGGGTCCTCCTCGGTGTCGGGCTCGGCGCCGTGCAACTCGTGCCCGGCCTCGACGCGGTCGCGACGTCACAACGCGCACAGGTCACCGCGCAGCTCTTCGGCGCCGGGTCGTTGCCGATCCGGTGGCTCACCCTTCTCGGGGTACCGGACCTGCTCGGCGGATCCGGATCCTTCGGCCAGCCCGTCTTCTTCGCCAACTACAACCTGACCGAGGTGTCGGGGTACGTGGGGCTGCTGCCGCTCGTCGCCGCCGTCGCGCTCTTCGCGAGGTTGCGACGTCGCCGTCCCGTGCCCGAGTGGGTGGTGTGGGAGGTCATCGCCGTGGCGGGGATCCTCCTCGCCCTCGGCAACCACACGCCCCTCTGGCACGTGCTGATCCACATCCCACTCGTCGGCGGACAGCGGCTGCAGAGCAGGGGCGTCCTCGTGTCGGACCTCGCGCTCGCCGTGCTCCTCGCGTACTGGCTCGACGGGTGGGCACGGAGCCCCGCACCCGAGGACCCATCGGAGTCGGCGGCTGCGGGATCCGTGAGGTCCGTGACCTCCGTGACCCGCGCCGAGCGACTGCTCGGCGCGGTCCCGATGGTCGGGGTCGTCGCCCTCGTCGCTGTCGCGCTCGCGACCGGGCCGTCCTTCCTCGAGTGGATGGGGGTGGGCGCGGGTGTCGCGACGCACGAGACGGCGCTCGCGCCGTGGCTGGTCCCGTCGCTCCTCCTCGCGCTCGCCGCGCTGGCGCTCGTGGTCGCCGGGCCGCGGCTCGCACCGGCGCGCCGCGGAGCGCTGGCCGCCACGTTCGTCGTCGTGGACCTGGTCGTGTTCGCCGTCGCCACCGTCGTCGCGGTCGGCGCGGCGTCGGGGAGTGCGGGCGGCACCGTCGCTGCGGGCGTCCCGGGCGGGGCGCCGCGCGTTGGGTCCGCGACCACGGCGTCGCGGGTCCGCCTGATCGCGGCGTTGCACCTCTCGGGACGGTTCGCGGTCTACGACCCGGGCCTCTTGTATCCCACACAGCTCGTGACCTTGGGCGTCCCGGACGCCAACGCCGTCGACGGCACGTGGTCGGTTCAGGGCTACGGCTCGATCGTCGACGGGCTCTACGCCGACGCGACGGGAGTCCACGCGGCGTCGGGCACCGGACAGGACGTCTTCTCGCCGAGGGCGGCGACGGACGGCGTGTTCGACTCGCTCTCGACGAGCGCGGTGCTCGCGCCGTCCCAGTACCTGATCACCCCGGCTCGCGGGGTCACGGACACCGCGTCCGCACCGGGCACCCGCCGCATGGCCGCGGGGGCACGGGTGACCTGGTGGCTCGGTGCTCCACTGGCGGTCCGATCGGCACGGGTGGACGTCCGGTCGCCGTCCGTCGCCAACGCCGAGGCCGGCTCGACCTTGCGGGTCGGGCTGCTCACCGAAGACGGCGCCGTCGACTGGGCGCGGTTGCGAGCGCCCGGCGCCGACGGGCAGGTGAGGAGGCGGCACTCCTCCTCGTTCTCGTGGGAGGCCGTGTGGCCCTCGCCCGTCGACGCCGTCGGCCTCGTCGTCGACTCTCGGGTGCGCGCGCTCGTGTTGCCACCTGTCGTCGACAGCGCCGGTGGACCGTCGTTCGTGCTCGACGGTGTGCTCCAGAAGGCGATCGCCGCACCGCACTGGCGCTACGACGGCCAGGACGGCGCGTTCGCCGTCTTCGCCGACCTGCGGGCGCACACCCCGTTGTCGCTGCGTGCGCTCCCTGGGGAATCGTTGCGTGGCGCCGCGCTGCACAGGGTGTCGGGCCCGTCCCTCGATCCCAGCGCGGCCCTCGTCTCTTCACCCCACGGCGTCGACGTGGTGCGCGCGGTCGCCGCTGTGCCGGGGTGGACCGCGTCGTGGACGCCGTCCCCCGACGGGAAGGGGACGGCCGGCACGGCCGGCGCGAAACTCCTCGCCGTCCACCGCCTCGGTGTCGTCCAGGTGGTCCGCGTCCCGGCTGGGCGCGGGGTCCTCACCTGGCGCTACGCGGCGCCGGGCCTCCTCGACGGCGAGATCGTGGCCGCGGTGGCACTCGTCCTGTTCGGGGCGCTCGTGCTGGCCCTCGTCGTCACCGGCGCTACCCGTCGGCTCCGGCACCGGTAGCGAGGCAGCGGCACAAGGTCGTTTCGTACAGTGGTGCCGTGCCCAAAGACACCGACTTCGAGCTTCCCCGCGACCACACCGACGAGCGCGAGCTGCTCGTCGACTGGCTCGACTTCCTGCGGGGCGCAGTGTTGCGGAGCATCTCGGGGGTGAGCGACGAGGACGCGCACCGTCGCCACGAAGGCAAGCTGCTCCCGTTGGCGGGAATCGTCAACCACCTCGTGGGCGTCGAACGCCGCTGGATCGACGGTGGCATGCTCGGTGGCCCGATCGTTCGCAGGGAAGAGGAGTTCTTCCCGGGGCCCGAGCTGTCCGTTGCCGACGTGACCCGCGCATACCGCGAGCGGGCCGAGAAGACGAACCGGGTGGTGCGCGAGCTGCCGCTCGACGCACCGAACAGCCGTCGGGAAGGCGCGACGTTGCGCTGGACGCTGCTCCACCTGATCAACGAGACCGCGCGCCACGCGGGCCATGCGGACGCCACGCGTGAGCTGATCGACGGCGCCACCGGCGAGTGAGCATCGCGTCGGAAGACCCGACGGACGCTCCTGAGCCGGCTGGGGGCGACCCCTGAGATGGCGGCAGTGGGTGACCGCCGTGACCTCTGCGTGACCATTCGGTGAACGGGGGACAGTAGGGTCGCTAAGGTCGGCCACCGTGAGCTCGGAGGTCGAGCACGAGGTACTGCGCCTCTTTGCGCGGGTCAGCGAGGCTCTGGCCCGCGCGACGTGGGCCCTCCTCTCCGCGGACGTCACCCTCGGGCAGTCGGTCGTCGAGGACGACGAGGAGATCGACGAGCAGGTCCAGTCCGTCGAGGAGCGGATCTGGCAGGAGCTCGATGCCATCGTCGGAGCCTCCGCCGACGTCCGTCTCCTGGTCCGGCTGCTCTTCGCCCTTTCGGAGCTCGAGCGCAGCGCAGACCTGACTGAGCACATCGCCCAACGCGCGGTCTTCGGGCTCGGAGGCGAGATGACGCCGGTCAGTCGGGGCATCGTGCAGCGGATGTCAGAGGTTGCGATCGACATGTGGCGGGAAGCTGCCGAGGGGTACGCGCGTGGACACTCGCGCACCCTCGACCTCGACGAGACAGACGAGGAGCTCGACATCCTTCACGACCGGCTGACCACGGAGGTGGCGAGGGGCTCCATGCAGCCCCCGGTCGCTGCGCAAGTCACCCTGCTCGCCCGCTTCTACGAGCGGCTCGGGGACCACGCCGTGAACCTGAGCCGGCGCCTCGGGCAATCCGAGGGCGAAGTCGAGATCGAGGGACGAACCGAGAAGCCGGTGGACTGACGGGACGGCCGAGAGGCCGACCCTGCCGCGGGACCGCGCAAGTCCCCGCGGCGTGGGTGGCCTCGCCCCGTCGGCGGGTCGCGTTCGCTCGACCTCTTTACTTCTTTCGTGGAGTTTTGTAAGCTATTCGGCTCGGCCGCGGGCAGAAAGCGAGGTCACCACGATGGCAGGCGTACTCGGCAAGAGCCCGTCGCGTGGTTGCGCCCGATTGACCTTGCTGCTGCTGACGGAGGGTTCGACGCACATCGGAGATCCCGCGGCGATGCTGCACGCGACGCGCGGCCGCTGACTACCAGGCTTTCAGCGAAGTCGCGAGCCGTTCCGGGCTAGGTATCGGCCAGTACCTGGACCTGGCCCGAGCAGGTCGCCTGCGAGGGTTCCCCGAACCCCCTCTTGGGGCCTTGCTGCGGCGTGTTCGCGCGGCGTGGCCGAGCCAGGAGGATGCCGGCAACTGCCCAAAGCCGCCAGCGAGGATCACACGAGACTCGGCACCCTCGTCGACCACTTCCACTTCATCGACCTCACCCTACGACCTCTTCACAACGGAGCCCACCCATGAGCGACTCGCTCTTCCCCGCGCCATCGACCCGAGACACCCTGGCCTTCTGCTGGCGTCAAGTCGGTCCGTACAAGAGGGGGACGGTGGCCGGCTGGGCTCTCACGGCCGCCGCGACCCTCGTGCAGTCCGTCGCGGGGCCGCTGGTCTTCGCCGCGCTGCTCACGCGTGTGGCCCAACTGCCACCTCACGCATCTTTCGGCACGACGTTCGAACCGCTGGTCATCGCGTACGGCATCATCCTCGTCGCGGGCACGCTGATGTGGCGTTGGGCCGGGTGGGTGGAGTGGGGTGCGTCCCTGGGAGCGTTCGCTCACGCGCTGGTGCGCGGGTACGAACACTTGATCAGCCTGAGCCATCGCTGGCATTCCGACCGTCCGGCGGGCGAGGTGATCTCCACCCTCGAGACCTTTTCGTGGGCGTTCGTCGATCTGCTCGACACTCTGAATTGGGGGTTCCTGCGGATAGGGGTCACGGTGATGTCGGCGGTCATCGTGCTCGCGATCGTGGCGTGGCCGGTCTCGCTCGTGATGGCGGGGCTGGTGATCGTCTTCTGTCTCGTGCTCCAGCGGCGTATGGCACTCGTCGTCGCTTCGGGGAAGAAGTTCTCCGACACCCACAGCCGCGCCACCGGCGTGCTCGCGGACACCATCTCCAACCTCACCACCGTCCGGACGCAGTCCGCCGAGCTTCTCGAGGGCCGGCACGTCGAAGCACTGGTGGGCGAGACCGTCAAGGCCGACCTGGAAGCCAGGCGGATCTTCGCGTCCACGCGCCTGCAAATGGAGGGCTCGCTCGGACTGTTCAGCTGGCTCGCTGTGCTTGTGGGAGTCGTCCTCGCACTCCGCCACTCGGCAGCAGCAGGGACGATCTACCTCATCCTCTTCTACGCGACCTCGGTCGTCGCTTCGATGGAGGAGTCCTTCGAGCACATCCGGACCTCCTCACGAGGTCTCGGTCGCTGCGCCAAGTTCGCTGGAATTGCCGGTACGTCACCCGAGATCGTTGACGCGCCCGGCGCGCCCGGGTTGCTCGTGCCAAACGGCCGCGTGGAGATGAGGCACGTGCGGTTCAGCTATCCGGGGCGTGCTCCGCTGTTCGACGACCTCACCCTCACCATCGACGCCGGCGAGCACGTCGGGCTCGTTGGCCCGTCCGGCTCGGGCAAGACCACCCTCACGAAACTGCTGCTGCGGTTCATGGACCTCGACGCTGGGGTCATCGAGATCGACGGACAGGACATCTCCAAGGTCGCACAGGCGTCGCTGCGGCGCCACATCTCTTTCGTCCCGCAAGACCCGCAGATGCTCCACCGCACGATCGCAGAGAACATCTGTTACGGGCTCGAATGCATGGAGGAACCAGATATGGACCTGGTCCGGGAGGTGGGCCACGCGGCACACGTCGAGGAGTTCGTGCGCCGTCTGCCCGACGGCTACCGCACGGTCGTCGGCGAGCGAGGTCTCAAGCTGTCGGGAGGCCAGCGCCAACGTGTGGCGATCGCCCAGGCCATGGCGAAGTCCGCGCCAATCCTGATCCTCGACGAAGCCACCTCCGCACTGGACTCCGAGTCCGAGGTCCTGGTCCAAGAGGCGCTGTGGCGGCTGATGTCAGGGGCGACTGCGCTGGTCGTCGCGCACCGCCTCGCCACGATCGCGCGGCTGGACAGGATTGTCGTGATCGACGACGGCGAGATCGTCGAGCAGGGGTCGCACCGCGAGCTGATCTCCCTCGGGGAGGCCGGCGTGTACAGCCGTCTCTGGCGTCACCAGTCCGGCGGCTTCCTTGCCGCCTAATCACCGCTGCGCCGCGCCCCGCCCCCACACAGTCCCGCATATGCCCCCGCACAGAGCGGAGACTGCGCAGGGGGTAGGGAGCGCGGGCAGCAGAGGATGACGAGTCGGCGGCCTCAGCCGAGCGAGGTCGCCGCTGTACGACTCGCGAGGGTAACCGTCGCCGACTCGTGCTTCCCAGCCGAGGTCACCCATCCCACCTTCACGCGGGTGCCGGGTGAAATGCGCGCGACAGCAGTCGCCAGAGCGGCCGCCGACGTCACGGACTTTGTGTCGAACTCGGTGATCGTGTCACCCTTCACGATGCCAGCCTTGGCCGCGGGCGACGACGGAACCACGCTCTCGACGTGCGCGCCAGATGACGTTGTGACAGACGATGTCGTCGCGATCTCGACCCCGAGGAAACCACCGCGGCCGGTACCTGTGAACGGAAAGCCGCGGCGGATGCCTGTTGTGGGGGAGATGCGTGGGGACGGTACCGTCACGCGCTGCCGAGCGACGGCCGCCGTGCTGCCTCCCCACACGCTGAAGCCGATCCCGACGCCCAGCGCGATCATTGCGATCGCCGCGAGCACCGCACCGATGATGACCCAGGGGATCGGGCGACGACGTGGTGGCGTCGGGCTCGAGCTCCCAGATTGCGGCTGCGCGGGACCGCCGGGAGATCCCGGACCCCAGCCGTACCACTGGGCCCCGCCGGCCCACGGCGGAGCACCCCAGCCGGGCATCGACCACGTCGGGGCGCCGTAGGGAGGCGTGCCAGGTGGCGGGGCGCCGTAGGGAGGCGGGGTGCCGAATTGTGGGGCGGCGTAGGGAGGCGGGCCGTAGGGAGGCGGGGCGCCGAACTGTGGGCCGCCGTAGGGAGGCGGGGTGCCGAATTGCGGGGTGCCGAATTGCGGGGCGCCGTAGGGGGGCGGGGTGCCGAACGGCGGCGTGGCGTAGGGAGGTGGGCCCGAGGGCGGGGTTCCCGAGGGAGGGGTCTGCTGGGTGGCGATGGTCGGAGGCTCAGGGTCGACATGCCACCATTCAGCCCGCGCAGGCTCCTCCGGCTGCGACTGACCTCCTCCGGACCCGCCTTGTTCAACCTGAGTGCCCTCGTCTTGCGTCGTTTCGTTCGAAGCCTCGTCCACAGGCTCGCCACCCGACGCGTCGGGCGGAACTTCAGCCATCGCCGCCTCCATCTCTGCTGACAACTGGTGACCCGATTACAGCCCCTTCGGATAAGAGCCTGAGCAACAGGGCCTAAAAAATCGTAAGAACTTGACCTTGGACCTTGGGGCCGTTCGAGCTCTTCGGCGTCCAGTTCCAACCGCCCGGGGGAGTTCCCGACGCGCCGAGTCGCTTGCGGGAGACAACGATTGTCCTCTCATCGCTGTTGACAAGTCGACGTCGACATCAGGGCACAATTCCACGGCTCGGAGCGTGCGCCTGTCTGGCGGATCCCTCGAACATCCTGCGCCGCACGCGCTCGAGCGCTTCTCTCCCCTCGCGCACGTTCACGGCATGATCCGCGGGCCCCCGCCGGTGCTCATGCTCACCTCCCGATGAATGGGGAAGAGGAGAAGGAAGGACTTCAGCCTTGGACCTGCGGCACGACGGCCGCGAGTAGGTCATCGCGGTCGCCTGGTCCTCTCACCGCCCGAACCTCTCGTGGCGTCAGTTCGCCGCCGC
>JASHYA010000052.1 GCA_030043315.1 Acidimicrobiales bacterium | reverse complement strand
CGCATGTTCCTCACGGGTCTCTTCCTCGTCATCCTCTACGCGGCCTTCGGGGCCATCTTGTGGGAGGTCTTCAGGAGCTTCATCATCCTGTTCGTCGTCATCTTCGGCCTGCTCTTCTGCCAGTACTGGTTCTCCGACAAGATCGCCCTCTGGGGCATGCGCGGGAGGATCGTGACGCCCGAGCAGGCGCCGCAGCTTCACGGCGCGGTCGACCGCCTCTGCGCGCTGGCCGACATGCCCAAGCCCCGGGTGGCGATCGCCGACACGGACATGCCGAACGCCTTCGCCACCGGGCGCAGCCCCAAGGCGGCAGTCGTGTGCGCCACGTCCGGCATCTTGCGACGGCTCGACGAGCCGGAGCTCGAGGCCGTCCTGGCCCACGAGCTGTCCCACGTTGCGCACCGAGACGTCGCCATCATGACCATCGCGAGCTCCCTCGGCGTGCTCGCCGGGCTGCTGACGCGGGTGATGCTGTTCTCGGCCATCCTGGGCGGTGGACGCGGCGGCGGACGCAACCAGGGCGCCGGCCAGATCGTGCTGTTCGAGATGGCGATCATGCTCGTGTCGATCATCGTCTACGCGATCAGCTACCTCCTCACGATGGCGCTCTCGCGCTACCGGGAGCTCGCGGCGGACCGTTCCGGTGCGATCCTCATCGGCAGGCCGTCGCTGCTCGCCTCGGCCTTGGTGAAGGTGTCCGGCGACATCGCGCGCATCCCGACGCGGGACCTGCGCAAGGCGGAGGCCTTCAACGCCTTCTTCTTCACCCCCGCGATCACGAACAGGCCGGGGCAGTCCGGCCAGGGCTTCTCGCTGAGCGCGCTGTTCTCCACGCACCCCACGCTCGAGAAGCGCCTCGCCCAGCTCTCACAGCTCGAAGCCCAGATGGGCCAGCCTCGCTGACCGCGGCGCGGTAACCCTCCACCTCGTGGGCCTCCTCGACACCCTCCTCGGGCGGACGAAGCCGGTCCGACCGAACCTGGACGCGCTCTTCGCCCTTCCGTCTGCCGCGGTCACGCTCCAGACCTCTGCCGGCCTCGTGCTCTCGGGCAGAGCCGGGGTGTGCTGGATGCCACCGGCCGGCCAGTCCGCGGCCGACGTCCAGCACGAGATCTCCCAGCTGCTCGACATCCCCGACGACCCGACCGGCGCAGGGCAGGCGACGGCCGAGGGGGCGTCGAGCGGCGCGGCGGCGGGTGGTGCGGCTGCTGCCGGGAGCGGTGGCGCGGCGGCCGGTGCCAAGGCGGGCCTGCTCACCCAGGCGACCGACGCCTACGGCTACCGGTGGCTGCTGCTCGACGACAGCGACGTCGAGGACCTGGTGAACCGGGTGCACCTCGTGAACTCGCTGCTCGCCGAGAACGGGTGGGGACCCCAGCTCCTGTGCTCGGTCTTCGGCGTGGTCCCGGGCGAGGGCGCCGACAGCACGGCACGGCCCTTCTACCTCGTCTACCTCTTCAAGCGGGGAACCTTCTACCCGTTCGCCCCGGTGGGCAAGGAGCGCCGCGACAACGAGCTCGAGCTGCGGGTCCGCTCGCTCCTCGGCTCGGACCTGCCCGTCGAAGCGGACCTCTCGAGGTGGTTCCCGCTGTGGGACCTCCCCGTTCGCTGACCGCCGTCGCCGTCTCCTCCCTGGCGTGATCGGGCCCACGGTGGGCGACGAGGCCTACGAAAGGCACATCGCGCTCGAAGGGGCCGCCAACGTCCGTGACCTCGGCGGGTACCGCACCGCGGAGGGGCGGACGATCCGCTGGCGGACGCTCTTCCGCGCGGACGACCTCTCCCGCCTCTCCCGCCCGGACCATGCGGTCGTACGTGAGCTCGGCATCGCCACGGTCATCGACCTCCGCTCGCGCGCCGAGGTCGAACGCGAGCGGTTCCCTGTCGACGAGATCCCCGTCGGCTTCCACCATCTGCCGCTCATCGCCAACCTGCCCCCGTTCGACGAGTACCGGGACGGGCCGCGATGGTTCGCCGGGCACTACCTCGACATCGCCCGCGACTCCGGCGACCAGATCGCGCGGGCGATCGGCATCGTCGCGCAGCCGAAGTCGCGGCCGGTGATCGTCCACTGCGCCGCCGGGAAGGACCGCACCGGTGTCCTCGTCGCCGTCCTTCTCGCGCTGCTCGGTATCCCCGACGAGACCATCGCCGAGGACTACGCGCTCAGCGCCAGGGCGATGGACGCGCTGCTCGGCCGGCTCCTCGAACGTCTCCCCGGCCACGAAGAGGAGATCCGCAGCGTGGCCACGACGATGTTCTCGGCCACACCGGCGAACATCCGTGCCCTCCTCGACGGCCTGCGCTCCGAGCACGGCTCCGTCGAGGGCTACGTCGCCGCCCACGGTGCAGGGGACGAGGCGGTGGAGGCCCTCCGCGCGGGGCTGCTGGATTGAGCACGATGTCGCCCGCGCCGCCGATGCGGGTCAGTCCCCCTCGGGCTCCAGCGCGTCGATCTCTGCCGCAAGGGCCAGGTCGCGCGCGGTGAGCCCGCCGGCCGAGTGGGTCGAGAGCCGGAGCACCACGTTGCTCCAGCGGATGTCCACGTCGGGATGGTGGTTCGCCGCCTCGGCGAGCGCGCCGACCCGGTTCACGTAGGCGAGCGCGCCAGCGAAATTCCCCCGGTCGACCTCCTTCACCAGCACGTCGCCCTCGCGACGCCAGCGAAGGTTGCGCCCTTCGAGCGCGGCGTCCACCTCTGCCGGCGGGAGCACCCCGCTCACGGGTGCGTCATCTCCTCGGGCCGGACCGCCTCGTCGAACTGCTCGGGGGTCAGGTAGCCGAGCTCGACCGCGGCATCTCGAAGCGAGATGCCCTCCTTGTGCGCCTTCTTCGCGACGTCGGCCGCCTTGTCGTAGCCGATCACCGGGTTCAGCGCCGTCACCAGCATGAGCGACTGCTCGAGGTGGCGCGCGATCTGGGCCCTGTCCGGCTCCAACCCCTCGACGGCGAACTTCCGGAACGAGGTGCACGCTCCTTCGAGGAGATCGATGGAGTGGAGGACGTTGTGCGCGATGAGCGGCTTGTTCACGTTCAGCTCGAAGTTGCCGCGCGCGCCGGCGATGCCCACCGCGGTGTCGTTGCCGATCACCTGGATCGACACCATGATCATCGCCTCCGACTGCGTGGGGTTCACCTTCCCCGGCATGATGGAGGAGCCCGGCTCGTTGGCCGGGAGCACCAGCTCCCCGAGACCGCTGCGCGGACCCGAGCCGAGCCAGCGCAGGTCGTCGGCGATCTTGTTCAACGAGCCGGCGAGGGCACGCAGACTGCTGCTCGTCCAGACCAGCTCGTCGTGGGCGGCCAGCGCGGCGAACTTGTTCGGCGCGGAGACGAAGGGCAGACCGGTGATCTCGGCGATCTTCGCGGCGACGCGCACGCCGAACTCGGGATGGGTGTTGAGCCCGGTGCCGACCGCCGTGCCACCCGCCGCGAGCTCGTAGAGGCCGGGGAGCGTCTGGTCGATCCGGACCAGGTCGGCGTCGAGCTGGGCCACGTACCCCGAGAACTCCTGGCCGAGGGTGAGCGGGACGGCGTCCATCAGGTGGGTCCGCCCGATCTTCGTGATCCCTGCGAACGCTTCCGCCTTCTCGTCCAACGCGTCGCGCAACGCGCGGACCGCCGGGACCAGCCGGTGCACGAGCTCCTCTGCGACCGCGATGTGCATGGCCGTGGGGAACGTGTCGTTGGACGACTGCGACATGTTCACGTGGTCGTTCGGGTGGATCGGCGACTTCGAACCGATCTCTCCGCCGTCGAGCTCTATCGCCCGGTTGGCGATGACCTCGTTGGCGTTCATGTTCGTCTGCGTGCCGCTCCCCGTCTGCCAGACGCGGAGCGGGAAGTGGTCGTCGAGCTTCCCGTCGCGTACCTCACGGGCGGCGGTGGCGATCAGCTCGGCCCGGTGGGCATCGAGCATGCCGAGGTCGGCGTTGACGAGCGCGGCGGCCTCCTTCAGGATGCCGATCGCCCGGATCACCGGACGTGGCATCACGTCGTGCCCGATGGCGAAGTGGTGGAGTGACCGCTGGGTCTGCGCCCCCCAGTAGCGGTCGGCCGGCACCTCGATCTCCCCCATGCTGTCGGTCTCGATCCTGGTGTCGCTCAACGCTCCTCCTCGTCCTTGCCGATGCGCCCTGAGCGCTCCATCCATTCTGCCGCCGCGACCGGCGCGTCCAGCACGCCCGGCTCGCTCCACGCGTCCTCCCACAGGCGCTGCCCCGCCGCGAGCACCCGTCTGGCCGTGGCGACGTCCTCGGCCCTCGGGCCGTCTCCGGCCCCGGCCACCTCCAGGATCGCCGCCCGCCCCGCGAGTGACGGATGCCCGATCAGGCATCCCAGCGCCTTCTCGCCGATGGTCCCCTCGCCGAGGTTCGCGTGGCGATCGACCTTGGCCCCGAGGGGGACCTTCGAGTCGTTCAGATGGAGGCAGCGAACGGTGCCCAGCCCGACCGTCGCGTCGAGCGCGGCGACGACGTCGTCGGCTTCGGCGGGCGAGCCGAACGGCACCCCCGACGCCCACAGGTGCTGGGTGTCCAGGCAGACGCCGAGGGCCTCTCCCGCCCCGGCACGGTCGAGCAGCACGGCCAGCTCCTCGAAGCTGCTCCCGACGGACCCCCCGGCACCGGCGGTGTTCTCGACCAGGATCGGGCACGGCGATCCTGCGTGCACGCCGCCCGACCGGGCGAGGGGATCGACCGGATCGATCGCCGCGTCGAGCGCGGCGAGCAGGGCGTCCACCACCTGGCCGGCGACGGCGTCGAACCCCCGACCGAGGTGGCTGCCCACGTGCACGACGAGCCCGGCCGCGCCGATGCCCCTCGCTGCGGTGAGGTTCGCGACGAGCGCGGACCGGGACCGATGGAGCAGGGTCGCATCGGGAGTCGCGAGGTTCACGAGGTAGGTCGCGTGGCAGTACGTCGCTCTCACCGAAGTCCCGGCCTGGGCTTCGCGGTACGCGGCGAGCTCCTCGGGGCCGTAGCGCGCGGGCTTCCACATTCGCGGGCTCTGCGTGAACAGCTGGACCGCGTCGGCACCGATGGCCTGCGCCCGCTCGAGCGCACCGAGAAGGTTGCCTCCCGTGCGCACGTGCGCGCCGATCAACACCAAAGAGACGGTACCTCCGTGCAGGGCGGTGGTCGTCGACGCGACGGCTCGACGGCTCGACGTGCTCTCGCCCTACGTGGTCACGCCCGCTCCCACCAGCCTGCCTCGCCGTGGACGAGTCCCCGCGCCCGTAGCCGCTCCAGCGCCCCGCACGCGACGTCCATCTCGAGACCCGTGCGCTCCAGGATCTCCTCGAGGCTCGTGCGGTCCCATCCGACGGCGTCGGCGATCTCCCGTGTCGGCGAGGGGAGGTCGTCGTCGACTTGCCCTTGCCCTCGCGCACCGGCAGGTGCCGGAGCCGACGAGGGTGCGAGGGTCGCCGACGCCAGGCTGAGCCCCACGGCCACGAGCACGTCGGACACGTCGCGCACGACGAAGCAGCCGTCTGCCAGCAACGCGTTCGTGCCGGCCGACGCGGGGCTGCGCACCGAGCCGGGCACGGCGCCCACCGGTATGCCGCGCGCCGTTGCTGCCTGGACGGTGTGGAGCGAACCGCCTCGGCTGTGGCACTCGACGACGACCACGACGTCGGCGAGCGCGGCGATGATCCGGTTGCGCGCCGGGAAGCGCCAGGCGAGGTCCGCGACGCCGATCGGGGCCTCCGACAGGACCGCACCCGCCTCGGCCACGCGTCGCCACAAGCCGGCGTGCTGACGCGGGTAGGGGGTGGCCACGCTGCCCGCGACGACGGCGACCGGCGGAGCGGCACGCCGGCCGGTGCGAGGGACCTGCTCTTCGGCACCTACCCGCTCGAGCCGCTCTTGCGGCTCGGACGACCCACTCGTCCCGCTCGTCTCCTCGCCTCCGTGCCATGCGTGCCACGCGGCGACCGCCCCTTCGTGGGCGGCACCGTCGATGCCGAGCGCAAGGCCCGAGACGACCACGACACCCATGGCGGCGAGATCCGCGCCCAACTGCGCCGCGACGCCGAGGCCGTAACGGGTCGCCGAGCGCGTGCCCACGATCGCGACGCGCGGTGCGGTGTCGACCACCTGCGGTGTGCCGAGGGAGAAGAGGATCGCCGGGGCCTCGGGGTCGTCGCGCAGCAGCGCGGGGTAGCGGCGTTGGCCGATCAGGGAGACGTCCACACCGGCTTGGACGTGGGCGCTCCAGACGGCCGCGACGTCGAGCCTGCGCGCCTG
>JASHYA010000010.1 GCA_030043315.1 Acidimicrobiales bacterium | reverse complement strand
ACGGTGGCTCCGCTGGAACCTTGAGAACGATGGCCACTCGGTTCTCGAGCTCCCCGGCATCGCGAAAACCGATGCCCTCCAGCTCACACGAGCCATCCAGAGAGCCGCGCTGGCACCGTCCATCGCCGAGGCGGTCTCGTGGAAGGCACGGGTGAGCGAACTTCTCAGTCGGGGGCTCGCCGCACGCCGCTGGATTCCGACCGAGGCCGTCGACGCGGTGCTCGATGGGCGGCCGCCGACGGGACTCCTCGAGCGGGTGCGTGCCGCGGGACTCGAGGCGACTTTTACGAAGGAGCAGTTGGAGGCGGTTCGTCTCCTGGACGCAGACGTCCCAGCGCTGGTCGCCCAGACCAATGAGCGCGTTATGGCGGCGGAGCTTGCGACCTGCCGGCCCTTCCTCGAAACGATCGAGAGGAGTCCGCTCACCGAGGAGCAGTCACGGGCTGTTGTTTGTTTCGACAACCGGGTCCAGGTGCTCGCCGCAGCAGGGTCAGGGAAGACCTCGGTGATGGTCGCCCGCGCCGCCTACGCGGTGAGCCGGGGACTCGTTGCTCCTGACCGGATCCTGCTCCTGGCCTTCAACAAGGCAGCCGCCACAGAGCTCCAGCAGCGGGTGGAGAAGCGCTTCGGGGCTGCCAGCATCGACTCCACCGGCATACGGGCGTCGACCTTCCACTCCTTCGGCCTTAGCGTGCTCGGTCGAGCAACTGGTGAGAAGCCCCGCCTGGCCCGATGGCTCGACCAGGGCGATGAGCTCGAGACGGTCCTGGACATCGTGGACGATCTGTCGGATCGGACAATGTCGTTCCGCCACAGCTGGGACATGTACAGGCTCTTGTTCGCTAACACGCCCACCAAGGTCGACGAGTTCGAGGCAGACGCGTACGACAAGGCAGCGAAGCGGAGCGGCTACGCGACGTTCGCTGGAGACGTCGTGAAGAGCCACGGCGAGCGGCTGATCGCAGATTTCCTGTACCTCAACTCGATCAGCTACGAGTACGAGAGGCCGTACAGCTTCGACGTCGCTGACGCGGCTCACTCCCAATACCGGCCTGACTTTTACTACCCCGAGATCGACGTGTGGCACGAGCACTGGGCCCTTGACCGAGACGGCAGGCCACGGGCGGACTTCCGGAACTACGCCTCGGACATGGAGTGGAAGCGGCGGCTCCACGTAGAACGCGGCACGACGTTGATCGAGTCCACCTGGGCCGACGTCGTCTTCGGCGATGGCCTCGCCCGACTCAAAGACGAGCTGACCCGGCGCGGATTGACCTTCGACTGGAACCCTGACCGCCATCCCGAAAACCCGTGGGTAAGGCCCATGGAGCACAAGGATCTCGCCCGGATCGTGCGGACCTTCATGGCGCACATGAAGTCCAACTCGCAGAGGGCCGAGGACGTCGAACGGCGACTCGGATCAGACTTGCGAGACTTGCGGGGCTATCGGAGCCGGCTGTTCCTCGATGTCTACTGGCCGATCCAGGCGGAGTGGGACCGCCGCCTTGTGGCCGATCGCAGTATCGACTTCGAGGACATGCTCGCCCAAGCCGCTGACTGCCTCGAGGCCGGCCGGGTGGACATGGGCTACGACTTGGTGATGGTAGATGAGTTCCAAGACATGAGCAGGGCCCGGGCCCGGCTCCTACGGGGTCTGGTCAGCAAACCAGGTCGTTACCTGCTGGCGGTCGGGGACGACTGGCAGGCGATCAACCGCTTCGCAGGAGCAGACTTGTCCGTCATGACTGACTTCGTGTCTTGGTTCGGGCGGGGGCAGCAGCTGGCCTTGACGAAGACCTTCCGCTGCCCGCAGACGGTCTGCGATGTCGCCCGTGCGTTCGTGTCGAAGAACCCAACCCAGTTCAAGAAGCCCATGCAGTCCTCGCGTCTCGGCCCCGGCGACCCGATCAACGTCATTCAGTCCGACGACGCCACCCGTGCGCTGGCGTCGTACCTCCGTGATCTCTCTGCGGCGGTCGCGGACGGAGAGGTGCTGGTCGGGCCGACCGGGACGGTAAGTGTCCAGGTGCTCGGCCGCTACGGCTTCGAGCGCTCGGTCGTTCCCGCTCGCATCCCGCCGAACCTCGATGTCGTCTTCCGCACCGTCCATTCGTCGAAGGGGCTGGAGTCCGACTTTGTCGTGGTCCCCAGGATGACAACGGGAACCCACGGATTCCCGAGCAACGTCGCCGACGACCCGGTGCTCCGCCTGGCGATGCCTGCGCCAGAGCTTTACCCACACGCAGAAGAAAGGCGACTCTTCTATGTGGCAATGACCAGGGCGCGCCAGCAGGTGACGCTCATCACCTCGCCTCGAAGAATGTCGCCGTTCGTCACCGAACTCCTTGGTGATCCCCGCGTAAGCATCTTGGGAGCGACGGATCACCCCGTCGAGGTCTGCCCAAAGTGCGGTCGGGGGAGGGTCCTACTTCGGACCGGGAGGTGGGGCCCGTTCCTCGGATGCTCCTCGTTCCCGTCCTGCACCTACACTCGCTCGACGCCGCGCCCGAATGCCCGCGGGAGACCCAACCGCGCAGAAGGCCCCGCATAGGATCTCCTTTCCGACCATCGGTCAGTTCGGCCAATACCCGCCGCGTTCGTCAGTGGCGTGGAGATCTGCGACGGAGGGAACAACACGCAGCGGTGATCACTACGTCAACCGGATGAGCAGAGTCCCGGGCCTTGGAACTCGGGCGGAGAACGTCGGCCAGTTCATCACCGTGCGGTACATGCCGGCCGGAAGCGGCTTGGGGCAAGGCGGGGTGTCCTCGCTGCAAGTCTCGTAGTCCGTCCGGACACGCCTATGGAAGACGTTCCGACCAGGACGCAGCGTGCTCCTGCACTCGACGGCACCTGTGACCGGTCCGTTGGGGATCTTGCTGTTCTCGACCTTGATGGCGTAGACGCCGTTGGCCGCACAGCTGTAGACGGTTGCCGGTTGACTCGTCCTGTTCGTGATGATGAGCGTCGCAGGGATCGAGAGTCCCGCACGCACCGAGTCCTTGTTCACCTTGAGGGTCACCGACCACCCAGGGGAGGTGGTCGTGACCGTCACGGGGGAGGCGGCCGAGGATGGCGCTGCAGCTGCGGGGCCGGCCCACCCAGCCAACGTCACTGCTGCCGCGAACACCGCGGCCACTGCAGCGTGCAAGCGAACCGCTGGTTGTGTCCGTCCTCTCACCTTCACGACCAACGGTGCCTACGAGATCCGGTAGACGAGGGTGACCACGCTGGTCACCGACAACGGCCCGCCTTCGATGGGCACCGGTGGCACCCGTGGAGCCGTGAGCACCAGCGCGCCCGCCGCGGCTCCCACGCGACGCGGTCGCTCACCACGCGTGGGCTCTTCGTCGATCGATAGGACATCCCCGAGGGTGACGCCGGCCGCCGCGGCCAGCTCAGCCGCTCTTGCCTGCGCGTCCTGGACGGCGCGTCGCCTCGCCTCTCCGAACAGCGCCTCCGGATCGCTCAGCGACATCTCGAACCCCTGGACCACGAGACTGTCACCGGCGACGGAAGCGAGG
>JASHYA010000051.1 GCA_030043315.1 Acidimicrobiales bacterium | reverse complement strand
GGCAGCTGACGCCCCGCACATTCTCGATCGGCGAGGATTGGGGGCATGTACATCGCCCCAGTGGACGCCGGATTGGACGAGGACGAATGGCGGACGTTCGTCACCGCTCAGGGTTTCGGTCACCTTGTCGCCGCCGGTCGCGACCGTGACGTCCCCGTCGTGGTCCCGACGCAGTTCGTGCTCGAGGGCGACGAGATCCTTCTCCACCTGGTCGCGCGCAACCCGGTGTTTGCGGCGATCGCGGAACAACCCCGCGTGCTCATGAGCGTGGCCGGCGACTGGGCATTCATCCCCTCGACATGGAAGGCGATCGACGGAGAGGACCCACTGCTCGGGATCCCGACGACCTACTACGCCGCGGTTCAACTGGTCGGTGCCGCATCGGTGGTCGACGAGCCCGAGAGGGTCGCGGAGATCCTGCGGGTGCAGCTCGAGAGGATCGAGCCCGGCGTCGACGTGGCGGATCCGGTCCAGGCGCATCGTCCGCTGCTCCGGACGATCCGGGGGATCCGGGTCCCCGTGGACGAGGTCCGCGCGAAGTTCAAGTACGGCGGCAACGTCGACGCGGCCCACCGCCGCGCGGTGGTGGAGCGGTTGCGCCAGCGTCGCGGGCCCGGCGACCTGGCGGCGGCCGCGCAAACGCTGCGGAGAATGGGGTCAGAGGAGTCGGGCGCTTGAGGGAGCCCGGCCGGCGAGGCCGTGCCCGGCTGGCGCGGCCGTGCCCGAGGGGCGCGTGTGCCCACCGCGCCAAGGTCGCCAAGCTGTGGGGATGCACGTCGCCGCGCTGCAGATCACGCTCCGCGTTCCGCAGAGCAACTCCCTCAAGGCGAAGCGATCGGTCGTCCGCCACCTGGTCGAGGCGGCCCGGCACCGCTTCGGAGTCTCCGCCTGCGAAGTCGCCGAGCAGGACCGCTGGCAGCTCGCGGTCCTGGGCTTCGCCGTCGTTGCGCCGAGCGCGGGCTACGCGGCCGAGCTCCTGGACCGCACCGAGCGCTTCGTCTGGTCCCATCCGGAGATCGAGGTGGTCGGCTCGAGCAGGCACTGGGTCGAGGTCGAAGCCGAACAGTGAGCCGGCGGCCGGCTGTCGGCTGCTGGCTGTCGGCTGCCGGAGCTGCCCGTCCCCTCGCCGCCGACGGCGCCCGCTATGCCGTCAGGCCGTACCGGTGCGCGAACGCAACGGCCTGCGCGCGGTCACGGCTCCCCGTCTTGGCAAAGATGCGGTTCACGTGAGTCTTGACGGTCGCCTCTCCGATGTAGAGGAGGGCGCCGATCTCCGCGTTGGAGTGTCCTTCGGCCATGAGGCGGAGCACCTCGAGCTCGCGCTCGGTGAGCCCGGTATCCGGAGGCGCGGTCCCGCCAGCGTGAGCCCTCGCGGCGTCGACGAGCACCGACTGCACCGACCGGT
Source organism: Acidimicrobiales bacterium (assembly GCA_030043315.1). Lineage (GTDB taxonomy): Bacteria > Actinomycetota > Acidimicrobiia > Acidimicrobiales > RAAP-2 > JAJYVT01. The sequence continues at coordinate 3,197 of JASHYA010000051.1, read as the reverse complement.
CGAGCACCGACTGGCCGGAAGCTGCTGCGGCGATCGCACGCGCGATGTCCTCGCGTCCCGCGTCCTTGGTCAGGTAGCCGGCCGCGCCGGCTCCGAGCGCAGCGAGCACGGACTTGTCGTCCGCGTACGTGGTGAGCACCACAACCTGCGTCTCGGGTTGGGACGCACGGAGCGCCGTGGTGGCCTCGACGCCGTCCATCCGGGGCATGCGGAGGTCCATGAGAACGACGTCAGGTCGGAGCTCGCGGGCGAGCTCGAGCGCCTCTGCGCCGTCGGCGGCGCTCCCGACGACGGCCACGTCGGCGAGGGTGGACAGGATCGTGACGAGTCCCTCCCGCACGGCGCGCTGGTCGTCGGCGACGAGCACCCTGGTGGGTTCCCCGGTGGGGCTCACCGCGGCACCCGAGCATCGACCTGCCAGCCGGAAGGCGTCGGGCCGGCGCTCACCTCCCCGCCGACGAGACGCACCCGCTCCGTGATGCCGTCGATCCCGAACCCCGCACCGCTCGCGGAGAGCTCGCCGGGCGGTTCGCTCGGTGGTCCGTTTTCGACGGAGAGCGAGATCTCCTGCGCGCTACATTGCAGCCGCACCGTGACGCGAGCTCCCGGCGCGTGCTTCGTCGCGTTGGTGATCGCCTCCTGGGCGACGCGGTACAAGGCGAGCGTCGCCTCGGGCGCGAGGGGAGGCGGTTCGCCGACGACCTCCAACGACGCACCGCTCGTGGCCGTCAGTCGCTCGAGCTGATCGGCGAGCGGTGAGGCATCTTCCCTGAGGGCGAGCACCGCCCGACGAGCTTCGGCGAGCCCCTCGCTGGCAAGCGACCGGGTGCGCCGGACGCTCTCACGGATTGAGGACGGGATCGTGGGATGACCGTCGAGCTGCGCGTCCAACGCCTCCAGCTGCACCGTCAAGGCACCGAGCGTGTGGGCGAGGACGTCGTGGACCTCTCCGGCGAGCCGGTTACGCTCCGAAAGAAGCGACGCCCTGTCGTGCTCCACTTCGGCGCGGTCGTGCTCGAGCTCGAGGAGCACCGCCTGCGTGGCACGCTCGGAGTGCTGCCGCCTGCCCGCGCCGAGGAGGAACCCGGCGAGGCACGCTGCTGCAGCGCCGAGGACGACGGTCGGGGACCTCCCGTCCACCCAGACGGTGATCGCTGCGGATGCCGGCCCGGCTGCTGCGACCGCCAGGGAGGCCGGGACCTCGAACGAGGTCGCCACACCCATCGCCGCGACGCCCACGAACCAGAGGCCCATCGGCGCCAGGCCCGACACCGCGCCACCCGCGGCGGACAACCAGACGAACGTGGCGAGCTGAAGGCGGGAAGTGCCGGGCGGGGTCGCCGTCCACAGGAGCCACGCCGGGGCGAGGGTTGCGCAGAGGACCCAGACCGCAAGTTGCGCCTCGCTCGTCCCGGGTGGAACCTCCGTGCTCACCGACCACAGCACCAGCCCGAGGCCCAAGACGCGGGCGACAGTGAACCCCGGGCCCCAGAACGAGCTGAACGGTCCGACCGGTCCGACTCGCCCGACCCGGCCGGCTCTTCCGACGCGGCCGACTTGGCCGGACCGTCCGGCCCGGAGCGCCCCCTGGCGGTCGTCGCGGCTAACCGTCGCCACGGGCCTCCATGATGCTCGACGGCGGCGCCAGTGACTGGATAACGGTCTGGCCGGTGACCTCGTGGGCGCGAGCGGTAGTCCGCCAGAATTTGAGACCGATCGTCGCCGTCCGGGTGATGACCTCGCACAACGCCATGAGGATCAAGCACGCAACCCATGCCTCTGCCGTCGTGATGTCGTGTGAGGCGCTGAACCGCTCGATGGCGGGTCCGCCGCCGTGCGTGGAGTACAACTCGAAGGCGAGCCGGGCGCCGATGCCCGCGACCCAGAGCACGGCGGCGATGGGGCCGGCCTTCGCGATGGTCGTGCCGTCGGCCCGTCTGAAGACCGCCGTGGCAAGTCCGCACCCCACGCCGAGGACCACGCCCGCTGCGCCGCCGATGACTCCCAGGGTGAGGTCGTTGCCTCCGGTGGGGACGCCGTGGAGGTACTCGACGGCGATGTAGGCGACGACGGCCACCGGCAAGAGAAGGGCTCGCGCGGTGAGGCGCCTGCCCCGCAGTTGGAGCACGACGAGCGCGATCAGAACGCCGTTCAGGAGGTAATCGGTGGTGGACATGCCTCAAGTGTGCGGAACGAGGCGGCATTGGTCGTCAACCACGGGGTGGATCGGCGGGTTGACCCGTCTCCACCCTCGGCTCCATCCTCGGGATCCGACCTCCGGTCGACCTCGCCACCGGAGGCGGAGGTCGCCGCGGAGGCACCGGACGGCGTGGTAGTCATCGTGCGTGCGGCCGAGGATCCGTCGGCGAGCCGGGCCGGGGACCACCTTCGAGAAGTCCACGTCGGCGGTGCCGAGGGGGCCCGGCTCGGAGAGTGGGTTCGTGGCAACGCTCCGGCGCCGCGTCTTCAACGAGCCGGATCATGGGTCGCTTCCGGCCCTGTTGCTCGTGCTCACGGTCGTGAGCGGCCTGGTCGACGCCCTCAGTCTCATCCGTCTGCACCACGTGTTCGTGTCGAACATGACGGGGAACATCGTGTTCGTCGGCTTGGGCCTGGCGAGAGTGAAGGGCTTCACGGTGGGCACCTCGCTGACGTCTCTTGGGGGCTTCATGGTCGGTGCGGCAGCCACCGCGCTCTATCCGACGTCGTGGCGTTCGAGCCGGGCGCGGCTCCTCCGCACTTCGGCGGTGATCAAGCTCGTGTTGATGAGCCCCGTGGTGGTCGCGTTCGGTGCCGTGGGTGTGGCGCCCGACCCTGCGGCCGTCTACGTGTTCATCTTCGCCCTTGCGGTGTCGATGGGGATCCAGAATGCGACTGTCCAACGCCTGGCAGTGCCGGAGCTCCCGACGACGGTCTTGACCACCACGTTGACGAGGCTGATGGCGGATCTGCCCGGTCGGAAGTGGAGAGACGTGGAGAACGGCTACAGGCTCGCGTCGATCGCATGCCTCCTCATGGGCGCGGCAATCGGCGCGCTCCTCGTGCTCAACGTCAATGCGGTGACCGCTTTGGGGGTCGCGGTGGGGTTGCTCGCGGTGGTCGGGGTCGTTGCCAGCCGAGCGGAGGTCACGGGCGCCCGGTGGACGCCGTTCCCCCGAGGACCGGCGCCGGGCACCGACGTGCTGAGTGCGACTACG
>JASHYA010000009.1 GCA_030043315.1 Acidimicrobiales bacterium | reverse complement strand
GGCGGGCTGAGGTAGAACCAATCGGCGCCGTTCGCAGCCGTACGCAGCGCTTCGAGCACCTCGGCCTGAGAGCTCGCCTCGGTTCTGAACTCGTCGGGGAACTGGGGAAGGTCGATCACGAGCGGGCCGCCTGGAGCCACCTGGAGGCTGCCGGCACCACCGACGACAGCGAGGCGCACGTTACGTTTTGTCGCAAGGTCGAGTAGGAGGGGGATGAACTTGACTAAGTAGGGCGTGTCGCCGACCGCGCCCGGAATGGCGATGACGACAACGTCGGCGTCCGCGAACAGCTGGCCGATGAGGGTCTCGTCTTCGATCGAGCCCGTGCGCACCTCAAGGCGAGTGGGCGGGTCCGACGGAACGTGGCGGCTGACCGAGATGACCCGGTGACCGCGTCCGAGCGCCTCAGTTGCAATGTGGCCACCGACGTAGCCGGTGCCTCCGACAATGGCAATCGTTGACATGTAAAGGCTCCTTCTCACTTCTTGACGAATGGGCCGACGCACGTGGCGATCTCCTGGCCACATGCGACCGGAACAACGCAGGTCGGATCATCGGGTTGAGACAGACCGCTCACGCGGCCGGTGGCTTCGAGGGCTTGCCCGAGACGCCAGACTCATCGTCTGCAACATCCGGCAGCTGAGCGATCTCTCCAGTCGCCGGGTCGTGAGGAGTGTCGCTATCTGTCTCGATGACAACGCACTCTCCGGTGGCGACATCGCAGAATCCGGCAACCTCAGTTGGAACGATTTTGGCGACGTTCACTTGTCACTCCGTGCCTGGTCAATGGCCCTTGCGAAGTCCTCGATGCTGGCTGCGCCGGAGATGGCGATTTGCCCGCCGAAGACGGTGAAAGGAACGCCCGTGATTCCGAGCCGCCTCGCTGCACTCTCATCAGCGTGGACCGCATCGGCGTACTCATCGCTGGCGAGCACCTCCTCGACGCGACTTCGGGGGATGCCCAGCTGGCTCGCCGCTTCGGTGAGCACCTTGTGGTCATAGATGTTGCCCTGACCGCTGAACAGCGTCCGTTGGAGCAGCCCGAGCAACTGGTCGTCGAGGCCGACCGTGCCGGCCAAGTGCAGGACTCGGTGGACGTCGAAACTGTTGGCCACCACGCGGTCCGCAGTGAAAGGCAAACCCTCCCGGTGGGCGAGAGCAACGACCTGGTCCTCCATCCGTTCGGCTTCGGCCAGGGACTTGCCGTACTTTGCGGCGATGGTCCCGAGGTTCGGCCTCGGCTCTTGCGGCATATCTGGGTCGAGCTCGTAGGCACGGTGCCGGACAGTGATGGCGTCGGCGTGCCGTGAGGACGCGATCGCCTGATCGAGCCGGTTCTTTCCGATGTAGCAGAACGGGCATGCCAGGTCGCCCCATACGTCGATCAGGAGTTGTCTTGCCGATGTGGACTTCCTGGTCGCCTCAGCTGATTGCGAATTGGTCATGTTGATGTCTTTCGGTTGATGAACGGAAACGAGCATTTGGTCAAGTAGGCCGGCGTCACCCTGGCCGGCTCCTCGCACATGCTCACCCCCCGCTCCGTTCGTTCATAGGTCGGCGGCGGAGATCCAAACGTTGAAGGGACGGGGGCACGTAGGCCTGGTCGAGGGTACCGACGTCGGTACCGGGGGGAACGATTTCGTCGATTTTGTCGAGGACCTCGTCGCTCAGCGCCACGTCGATACCTGCAAGAAGGTCGTCAAGATGGTCGATGGTGCGCGGCCCGAGGAGGGCGCTGGTAACGCCAGGGTGAGCGATCGCGAATGCCATCGCCAGATGAGTCATGTGCAACCCTGATTCGTTGGCCAGATCGATGAGGTGCTCGACGGCGTCGAGCCGCCGTTCGTCGCTGAAAGCCTTGAAGATGCGGGCGCGGCGGACATCGGTTTCCTGACCCCTGCGGACCCGGCCGGTGAGAAGCCCCTGCCCGAGCGGACCCCAGACCAGCACGCCCATCCCGTAGCGTTGGGCCGTCGGGAGGATCTCGGACTCGATGCTGCGGTTGAGGATCGAGTAAGGCGGCTGTTCGGTGTGGAACGGTTCGAGACCGCGTCGTTCGGCGGCCCACTGCGCCTCGATGATGTTGGAGACGGGAGTGGTCGAGGATCCGATCGCTCGGACCTTGCCGCTGTGGATCAGGTCAGAAAGGGCAGAGAGCGTTGCCTCGATGTCGGTCTCGGGATCTGGACGCTGGACCTGGTAGAGGTCGACGTAGTCCGTCTGTAAGCGGCGCAATGAGTTCTCGATCGCGGTCATGATCCAGCGCCGCGAGGCGCCTTGCTGGTTTGGGTCCTCGCCCATCGGACGACTGAACTTCGTTGCGAGGACAACGTTGTCGCGCCGGCCCTGGAGAGCCTTCCCCACAACTTCCTCGGAGTCCCCGTACGCATCGGCCGTGTCGACGAAGTTGATTCCCTCATCGAGCGCTTTATGGATGACACGGATGGAGTCGGCATGGTCGGGGTTACCGATCGACGTCGCGAACATCAGCGAGCCGAGGGCATATGGGCTGACCTTGATTCCCGTTTTGCCGAGGGTTCGGTACTTCATCGCCCGCTTCCTTCGCTGTCAGCTTCCAGGCTGGCTCGGTCCCAAGCGCCAAGTGTGGCGGCTGCTTCGTAGGTGCTCTGAAAGAAGCTAAGGAGCGTCGAGTCGGGATCGTCGGCGTTGCGCACGTCACGGTACGGGAGGATGAACTCGCCGAGCTCATGATCGAAGTAGGCGCTGGCGGGTTGGACGGGGCAGTCGGCGAACCCCGGCGGCGCGGGGTAGGCGTAGGAGTAGAAGGACCCCTCGTCGGATCCCCCGGGCCAGAACCCGCAACTTGAGACCTCATGGCTGTAGGCCATTTGTTGGACCCAGTCGGCGCAGTTGCGCACTCCGCCGGGGTGCGGCGGGGCTGGCCGTCCCGAGAACCGGGTGACGGCGAGGTCGGCTGCGCCCCAGAAGAAGTGCACAGGACTGACCTTGCCGATGAAGCGGGCTCGAAAGATCTCCATGACGCGGCTGGCCTGTACGAGGGCCAGCCAGAAGCGGCGAGCGGCATCGCGGTCGTAGTCGCGAGGTGCGGTGTCCTCTGGGAACGGCACTGCCTGCGCCGTCTCGACGGGCCGGGCAAGGATGGACACCTCGACGCCGACCTCTTTGAGCGCGCCGAGAGTCGCACCGTAGCAGTCGGCCACTGAACACGGTTCGAATGGCACTTTGCGAGATTCGCCATAAGTGGTGTTGATGTCGAGATGGTGGCCGATGAAATCGAACTGGATCTCTACTCCAACCCGGTCGGCGTGGATGAGGGAGGTCGTCAGGCCGCGCGCGTCGATGTAGAGCGGCACCTGCCACCAGTGGTTGGTCATCGGCGCGTAGGCGAGGCGCACCTTGCCGACGATTTGGAACCAGAGCTGGAGGGCGTCTCGAGTTGACTCCCATTGCGACAACGTCAGTTCGGGCCAGCTGGCGTTCGGTACGGGGTCCTTGTCTTCGGGGTCTCCCACCTGTCTCCGTTCAGGTCTGCTGCGGTTTTCAGGCTGTCGGGAACGTGAGGACGATTCGGCCTCGCCCACTCCGATGGGCGAAGGCTTCGTAAGCCTCGCGGGCGTTGTCGAGGCCGAAGGTCTTGGCGACCGGCGTGTGAAGCCGGCCGGTCTGGGCCATGTCGGCGAGGGTGGCAAGGGCGTCGCTGTCCATACGGCCCCCGGAACGAAAGACGTCGATGCCTCGTTCGGGGGCGGGAAGGAGGGTGACCGTCACGTATTTCCCGCCGTCACGTACGGCGGCGAGGGCCGGTGCAGCGACGGAGGCGGTGTCGAGCAACGCGTCGACACCGCCTGGGACGATCTCGCGGATGCGCGAGCCCAGCTCGGCGGGATCTGCGCTGACTGCGGTGGAGGCCCCGAGGGCGAGTGCCGCGTCTTTGTCGTCGTCGTGGACGACGCCGATGACAGTGAAGCCCCGGGAGGCGGCGATCTCGACCGCGAGGCCGCCGACCCCGCCTGCGGCGCCGGTGATGGCGATGGTCTCTCCCCCGGTGAGCCGCAGGTCGGCGAGTCCGCGCCAGGCGGTGAGGCCGTTGAGCCCGACGGTGGTGAGCTCGGGCGCTGGTGGGCTGTCGGGGGCGGGGACGACGTTGCCAAGAGGGAGAGCGACCAGGGACGCTTGGGTTCCTCGGAAGCTCTCGAACCACAGGCTGAACCCGATCACTCTGGATCCAATGAGGGCCTGGTCGACACTGTCGCCGCACGCGGCGATCTTGCCGACCAGGTCCCAGCCGGGGGTGTAAGGGCCGACGGCGCCGGGCGGCAAGCGTTCGGCTGCGGCGCCGGTCACCACGGCGACGTCTGCCGGGTTGATGGTGGCGGCCTCGGTGACGACGAGCACCTCTCCGGCTCCTGGCGTGGGGTCGGGCAGGTCTCGGACTTCGAGCTTGTCGATGCCGAACTGTTCGACTCTGACAGCGCGCATTGATTCCTCCTCGCTTGCAGCCCGGCTACTTGCGCCGGGCGTTGGCGACGTTCGCTTTGAGTTCTTCAAGGTTTTGGTGGGTGACGAAAGCCTTCTGTCCGGCATCGACTCGCCAGCTCTCGTCGAGATCGCCGAGGTCGAGGGCGTCGAAGCCGAGCTGGTCGTACAGGTTGGCCACCAGTTTCTTGGCGTCGGGGTCGTCTCCGGCGAGGGCGAGCGCCCGACGTTTGGGGTCGCCTTGCGGGTGGCCGTCTTCGGACATGTCGGCGGCGTCGATCATGCTGAACGCCCGGACCACTTTGCTTTTGGGCAGGTGGGCTTGGAGGAGCCCGGGGGCAGTCGTGGTGCCGTCGTCGATCTCGGCGATGTGGCCGAGGCGATCGGGGAAGTAGTTGATGGTGGCGATGACGACCTTGCTGGCGAGCGGTTCGACTGGCACCTGGTCGATGGTGGTAATGGGGATGGCGACCACCGCGAAGTCGGCCCGCTCGGCAGCCTCGGCCGCCGTCGCCGCGCTGGCGTGCGGGCCGAGCTGCTTCACGACGTCGGCGAGCGAGTCTGGGTCTTGGTTGTTGCTCAGCACGACGTCGTAGCCGTTGGCGATGGCGGCCTTGGCCAGGCTCTGGCCGACGTGGCCGGCGCCGATAAATCCGATGGTGGTCATACGGGATCTCCTTGATTGGTGGGCTTCGGATGTCAGGCTTCGAGGGCGAGCTTCCCGAAAGGGTGCTTGCCCATGAGGGCGGCGACCGCGGCCGGCGCCTCGGCGAGGGGGAACGTCTTGCCTACGGTGACAGTGACCTGGCCGTCGCCGGCCATCTGAAGCAGCCGCACTCGCTGCGAGGCACGGTAGGGGCCGCTTTTGGGGTTGGAGCCGCCGATCCACTGCAGACCGTCGGACTTGGCTCGCCCTGCCGCGGCGATGGTGAGGATCCGCGTCCGGTCGGCCACAGCGGCCAGGGAGACGTCGATGGCTTCGTCGCTACCGACCGTGTCCAGGGCGACGGTGACCGGAGCTGGCGCGGCCGCCTGGACCCGGGCTTCGAGGCCGGGTCCGTAGCGGACGGGGATGCCGCCGAGTCGGCGGACAACGTCGAAGTTGTCCTCGCTGGCGGTGCCGATGACCGTGGCGCCGAGCAGCCGGGCTTGCTGCAGCGCCGAGCTGCCCACCGAGCCGGCTGCCCCGTGCAGGAGGACGACGTCGTGGCTGTCGACACCGGTGACGTGGAGCATCTCCGACGCGGTCGTGGCGACCATGAGCAGGTTGGCCGCCTCGGGGAAGGTCAGCCCGGGTGGCTTGGCGAGCAC
>JASHYA010000050.1 GCA_030043315.1 Acidimicrobiales bacterium | reverse complement strand
GGAAGTCGGTCCCGATGAGGAGGCGGTCGTGGCCGAGGAGGTCGATCAAGAAACGAAGGGCGCGGCGGTCGAAGACGAGCGAGTCGTAGTAGTACTTCCGGGCGACCTCGGTCGGCGAGGGTCCCTGCGTCTCGCGCACGGGCGGCAGCTCGTCCCAGGTCCCGCCCCAGAACCAGTACGCACGCGGCAGCGTCAGCGGGAAGCCGCCCGCCCCGTGGCTGAAGCACAGATGGAGGTTCGGGCAGCGGTCGGGGAGCCCACCGGTGACGACGGAGGCGGCGGTGACGGCGATCTCGGTCATCACCGAGAAGGTGGGGCCCGCGGCACGCGGCAACCGCTCGCCGAAGGTCGGGTTCAGGGCGTGCACGAAGACCGGCAGCTCGAGTCGCTCCGCCTCCTCGAAGAACGCGAAGAAATGCTCGTCGCCGAGCGAACGGCCCGCGGCGTTGGAGGCGACCTCGACACCCACGAGCCCCATCGCCTTCAGCTCGGCGAGCTCTTTCGTGGCGAGGTCCACGTCCTGGAGCGGCACCATCCCCATACCGAGCATCCGGCTCGGGTCGGCCGCGCACAGTCGGGTCACGAACTCGTTCACCCGTCGGGACAGCTCGAGGCCCTCCTCACCGGGAAGGCTGTAGTCGAGCAGCGGCGGCATCGGCGTGACCACCTCGACGTCGACGCCGTTGGCGTCCAAGGCCTCGAGGCGTGCCTCGGAAGCGAAGAAGACGGCCTTGGCCGGGAAGCGCATCGGGCCGTTCTCGAGCAAGCGGGTGGCGGCGTCCTCCCCCGGACCGATGCTCGGCCCCGGCTTGTCCTCGCCCTTTCCGACCGGAGAGAGCTGGTCGGGGATGACGTGCGCGTGCAGGTCGACGATCATCGCTTTTCCTCTCCCTTTCCTTCCTCAGGGCTGCCGGCCCTGTACTGCCTCGGGCTCCGCCGTCGCCCGCGGAGGTGCGGTCCTCAGGGCTTCGGGCAGATCGCCACGTGCACAGCCTCTTCGCCCTCGACCTCGCCGGCGAGCGTCTCGATGGCTCGGACCGTGTCGGCGAGCTCGAAGGTGTGCGTGTGCATCTTGGCGAGGGGAAAGCGCCCGGACTCGATCGTGTCGATGGCCTGGAGGTAGGCGGTGGCGTCGACGCCGTAGGCGCCGACCATGGTGATCGCCTTGTTGATCAGACGGTCGGTCGTGATCTCGATGCGCTTGCCGCCCTTCAGCCCGGCGAGGACGACCCGGCCGCCGTGGCGCACCGACTCGATGGCGTCCACCACCGGCGCGCTCGCGATCGGGGTGAGCTCGAGCACCACGTCGGCACCGATGCCGCCGGTGAGGTCCATCACCTTCTCGACGGTGTTCTCCTCGTCGACGTTGATGGTGTGGTCGGCACCGAACTCCTTGGCGAGGGCGAGCTTGGTCGCGTCCTTGGCGAGCCCGGTGACGATCACCGTCCCGGCGCCGGCCACCTTGGCGGCGATCACCGCCGCGATCCCGCGCTGACCGGGCCCGAGCACGAGCACCGTGTCACCGATGCCCGTCTTGCCGTAGTCGACGGCCCACCGGAACCCGGCCCCGAGCGGGTTGAAGAGCACCGCGAGCTCTGCGGGGATGTCCTTGCGCATCTTGTGCACGATGGAGTCGGGGTGAAGGTAGATGAAATCGGCGAAGCCGCCCCAGAGGGAGGGCTCCTTCTCGATCGGCGAGACCCCGTGGCCGCCGCGGCGGTTGCGGCACGCCTGGTAGTGACCGGTCAGGCAGAGGGCGCACGTGTGGCACGGAATGATGATCTCGATCGCCACCCGGTCGCCGACCTCCACCCCCCAGCGCGCCGCGGCGCGTTCACCGACCTCCTCGATGACACCGAGAGGCTCGTGCCCCGGGATGGAGGGCTTGGCGCCCTCACGCCAGAGATGTCCCTTGTACTGCTCGACGTCACTGCCGCAGATCCCGCACGCCTCGACGCGTACCAGGGCGTCGTCCTCGCCGGTGATCGGCCGCTTGAACTCACGCAGCTCCATCTGGCGCGGGCCCGACTGGACCATCGCCCTCACCATCTCGCTCAACTGCTCAGCTCCTCCCTGGGGCCGCGGCCCTCAGACGTTGCCGTTGATCACCACGCTCTTCAACTGGGTGTAGTCGAGAATGGACTCGGTGCTCATCGTCCGGCCGAACCCGCTGTGCTTGTAGCCGCCGTGCGGCGCACCGATCACCCCGCCGGACCACGTGGTGTTGATCCCGACCTGGCCGGCCTCGATCCCCTTCGCCAGGCGAACGGCGCGGCCGACGTCGGTCGTCCAGATCGACGAGACGAGGCCGTACCGGGTCCCGTTCGCGATCGCCAGCGCCTCCTGCTCGTCCTCGTAGGTGAGCACCGACAGCACCGGGCCGAAGATCTCCTCTTGGGCGATGCGCATCTCCGGGGTCACCTCGTCGAAGATCGTGGGCTCGACGAAGAAGCCCGGGTCGTACTTCTCCCCCGCGAGCTTGTGCCCGCCCGTGACGACCTTCGCGCCCTCCTTCTGGCCGGCGTCGAGGTAGCCGAGGACCCGGGCCTCCTGCTTGGCGCTGATGAGCGGGCCCATGTCCACCTTCTCGTACCACGGCCCGACCGTGACCTTCTCGAAGGCCACGGCGAGGGCGTCCACCACCTGGTCGTGGATCGTCCCGTCGACGACGAGGCGGGAGCCCGCGGCGCAGACCTGACCGGTGTTGAAGGTGATCGCGCGCACGATCGTCGGGATGGCCCGCTCGAGCGGAGCGTCGCGCAGCACCACCTGGGGCGACTTGCCGCCGAGCTCGACGTGGAGCGGGACGAGGTTCTTGGCGCAGGCCTCCATGACCTTCGAGCCGGTCTCCGGCGACCCCGTGAAGCTCATGCGGCGGACCCCCGGGTGGGCCGGCAGGGCGGCTCCCGCCTCCGGGCCGTAGCCGGTCACGACGTTGACCACCCCCGGCGGGATCCCCGCGTCGAGCGCGAGCTTGGCGAGGAGCAAAGGGGTGAGCGGCGCATCCTCGGCGGGCTTGACGACGATGGTGTTCCCGGCCGCGATGGCAGGGGCGACGTCGGCGACCGTGAGCGGACCGGGGGTGTTCCACGGGATGATGCTGCCGACCACCCCGTA
>JASHYA010000049.1 GCA_030043315.1 Acidimicrobiales bacterium | reverse complement strand
GCCCCCCGCTGCCGAGCCGGCCACGCCGGCCGCCGACGAGCCGCTGCCCGAGCCCTCGTCGCCACCGACGACCCTCGAGCCGGCTCCGGCGTCGCGCGCCGACGCCGCCGAGGCCGAGCACACCACGATCACCACGGAGGCCTGAGAAGTGCCCGATTTCAGTGCGAAGGACGTCCAGTCGCTCCGGCGGAGCGCCGGCGTCGGGATGTTGGACGCCAGGCGCGCCCTGGAGGAGTCCGGTGGGGTCATGGAGGACGCCATCCAGTGGCTCCGCGTGAAGGGGCTGGCGAAGGCGGGCGCGCGCGAAGAGCGTGACGCGTCCCAAGGCGCGGTCGCAGCGGTACGTCAGGGTCCGAGCGCCGCCATCGTGGAGCTGCGGTGCGAGACGGACTTCGTGGCGAAGTCACCCGAGTTCGTCGCCCTGGTCGACGAGCTGGCAGCCCTGGTCGCCGCCAAGGGGGAGGATGCCCTCTCCGACCGTGAGCACGAGATCGACCAGCTGCGCACTTCGCTCCAGGAGAACATCTCTCTCGGGCGCGTGGTGCGCATGGAGAGCGGCGACACCGAACTGCTCGACACCTACGTGCACCAGCAATCGGGCCGCGGCGTGAACGCCGTCATCGTGCTGCTGCAGGGCGGGACTCAGGAGCTCGCGCACGACGTCGCCGTGCACATCGCGTTCGCACGGCCCCAGTACCTCCGTCGCGAAGACGTCCCGGAAGCGGACGTTGCCGCGGAGCGGGCGACCGTCGAGCAGATCTCGCGCAACGAGGGGAAGCCCGAGGCCTCGCTGCCCAAGGTGGTGGAGGGCAGGATGAACGGGTGGTTCAAAGAGCGCGTCCTCCTCGAGCAGCCCTACGTGCGCGACGAGAAGAAGTCGATCTCCGACCTCCTCGGAACGGCGACGGTCGTCCAGTTCGCTCAGGTGGTGGTCGGCTCCTGAGCGCGACCGCCGCGCCTGCCGCGCCCCCGGCGGACGGGAGGCTCGCCCGCCGTGGGTGAGCCCAGACGTCTCGTCCTCAAGATGTCGGGCGAGGCGCTGGCGTCGTCCGCGTCGGACGAGACCATCGACGCGTCGGTCGTCAAGCGGATCGCCGGCGAGATCGCAAACGTCCTCGGTGAGCTCCCGCTCCAGCTCGCGGTCATGGTCGGTGGCGGCAACATCTGGCGCGGCACGACCGGTGCGGGAGCGGGGATGGAGCGGGCGACGTCGGACACGATGGGCATGCTCGGCACGGTGATCAACTCGCTCGCGCTCCAGGACGCGCTCGAGCGTCGCGACCAGCCGACGCGCGTGCTGAGCGCGGTGCACATGGCCGAGGTGGCCGAGCCGTACATCCGCCGCCGCGCGATCCGTCACCTCGAGAAGGGCCGGGTGGTCATCTTCGCAGCGGGCATTGGCAACCCGTACTTCACGACCGACACCTCAGCTGCGCTGCGCGCGGCGGAGATCGAAGCCGAGCTGCTGCTCAAGGGGACCCATGGGGGAGTCGACGGCGTCTACAGCGCGGACCCGCGCAAGGACCCCACTGCCACCCGCTTCGACGAGATCTCCTTCATGGACGTCATCTCGAAGGACCTTCGTGTGATGGACCTCACCGCGGTCACGTTCTGCAAGGACAACGACCTGCCTGTCCTGGTGTTCGACCTGATGGGACCGGGCAATCTCCGCAAGGCGCTCAGCGGCGAGCGAATCGGTACGCTGGTCCGATGACGGACGACGACCTTGTCGAGGTGGTCGTGGAAGAGGCCCGCGACAAGATGGTGAGGGCGGTCGACCACGTCCGCAACGAGTTCTCCGCCGTCCGCACGGGCCGTGCGTCACCGGCGCTCGTCGAGCACCTGACGGTCGACTACTACGGGACGGCGACGCCGTTGCAGCAGATCGCCGGGTTCACGGTGCCCGACGCGATGCTGCTCGTGGTCTCCCCCTACGACAAGGGTTCCCTCACGGCCATCGAAAAGGCGATCCAGGGTTCGGACCTCGGCATCAACCCGTCCAACGACGGCACGGTGATCCGCCTCGCCTTCCCTCCGCTCACCGAGGAGCGGCGCAAGGAGCTCGTGAAGGTGGTCCGCCACAAGGCAGAGGAGGGGCGCGTGGCGATCCGGAACCTCCGACGGGCGACGCGCCACGAGCTGGAGGCGCTCGAGAAGAGCGGGTCGATCTCTTCGGACGAGCTCGACAGGGTGGAGAAGGAGATCGAGAAGGTCACTCACCAGCAGGTGACGGCGGTCGACCAGCTCCTGGCGCACAAGGAGAAGGAGCTGCTCGAGGTTTGAGCGGCGCGAGCCGGGGGAGCGTGGGGCTCGCAGAGACGATGAAGGGCGCAGATCCCGGAGCGGGGGACGTGGTGACAACGGACGTCATGACAGGCGACACAATCCCCGAGCACCCCGACGGGCTCGACGACGCTCACGGTTCCCGCCGTACCGAACAGGTGCGGATCGTCGGGGCGGAGCGTGCGGGCGACGCCGTGGCGCAGCCCTCGGGGGAGCCGGAACCGGACGCGCAGCCGACGAGCGGGGCCGAGGCCGCCGCAGACGCCGACGAGGACGACGGGTGGGGGCCCGAGGACTGGGCGGTCCCCGGTGAGCCTCAGCTCCCGCACTGGTCCGAGGCCCCGACCGGCGAGGTCCCCGCCGTGCTGTCGCGCGGGGAGGAGGCCGACCAGGTCGACCCGTGGGCGTCGTTGCCCGAACCGACCTGGCGCGAGGGGCAGCACGACTGGGAGCAGGAGGAGCCGCTCGCTCCGACGCTCCTCGCAGGTCACGGCGAGGAGCCCTCGCTCCTCTCCGAGGCCGACGAGGCGGAGCGCCAGCCGTGGAGCTTCGACCTCGAGGCAGCCACCCCGGGCGCCTCGCCCGAGGAGGAGGGACTCGACGCGCTGGACGACCTGGCGACCGGTGAGCTCTTCGGTGCCTCGGCGGCCGCGTGGGGGGACGAGGACGAGGCGGCCCCGAGCGCCGACGACGTCACCGGGGAGCCGACGTCGGTGCTGCACCTTCCCGGTCCGGGCGGGGCGGGCGGGGCGCGCACCGTAGAGGTAGAAGAGGTCGTGGTCGAGGTCGACGAGGTCGTGCGCGTCGACGAGGACGAGGACGAGGACGAGGACGCGGACGCCGGCGAGGGGGGTGTCGTGGCCCCGGCCCGGGTCGGCGAGCCCGGCCGTCCCCGGCTGGTCGCGTCCTGGCCGCACGTCCGCCGGCGGGGGGAGCACGCCGACGCAGCCGCCGTCGCGG
>JASHYA010000001.1 GCA_030043315.1 Acidimicrobiales bacterium | reverse complement strand
GACCCCCCTCCTCGTCGAGACCCACGTCGACATCGACATCGAGCTCGCCGTCGTGGTCGCCCGGGCCTGCGACGGCGCGTCCGTCGCATGGCCCCCCGTCGAGACCGCGCAGGTCGGCGGGGTCTGCCGCGAGGTGCGCTACCCCGGACGTCTCGGGAGGGACCTGGCCGACGACGCGGCGGCGCTCGCACGGGAGGTCGCCGCAGCCGTCGGCGCGATCGGCGTGCTCGCGGTCGAGCTGTTCGCGACGGGCGGGCGGCTCCTCGTGAACGAGATCGCCGCGCGCCCGCACAACTCTGCGCACTGGACGATCGAAGGTGCCACGACCTCCCAGTTCGAGAACCACGTCCGTGCGGTGCTCGGCCTCCCGCTCGGCGACACGTCCCCGGTCGCACCGCACGTGGCGAGCGTGAACATCTTCGGCGCGCCGCCGAACGGAACCGGAGATCCCTGCGGGGGCATCACCCAGGCGCTCGCGGTGCGCGGGGCGCACGTCCACCTGTATGGCAAACAGCCGCGCCCCGGGCGCAAACTGGGCCACGTGACGGTGTGCGGCGACGATCCCGCCGACGTGCGGGCGCGCGCGTGGGCCGCCGCGCGGGCGTTCGGCACGCCCGTCCCGGACTCCGTCGATCTGGGCACCACGTGACGGCGAACGAACCCGCACAGGGGCTCGGTCCCGGCGCGCCGGGCGCACCGCTCGTCGCGGTCGTGATGGGCAGCGCGTCGGACCTCGCCGTGCTGCGCGGCGCGGTCGAGGTGCTCGACCGCTTCGGCGTGCCGCGCGAGGTCCGCGTCCTGTCGGCCCACCGGACCCCGGACGACATGCTCACCTTCGGGCACCGGGCGGCCGGTCGCGGGCTCAAGGTCATCGTTGCGGGCGCGGGCGGCTCGGCGCACCTTCCGGGGATGCTCGCCGCGGCGTCCACCCTCCCCGTCGTGGGCGTACCCGTGGCGCTCGCCCACCTGTCGGGGCTCGACTCACTCCTGTCGATCGTCCAGATGCCCCGCGGCGTGCCCGTCGCGACGGTCGCCGTGAACGGAGCGGAGAACGCGGGCCTCCTCGCGTTGCGCATCCTCGCGACGTCGGATGCGGCGCTCTCCGACGCGCTCGACTCCTACCAGCTCGAGCTCGCGCAAGGGGCGCGTGCCCAGGACGCAGGGCTCCGGGACGACGTCGGACGATGGACGTGACGCGGTGACCACCTCCCTCTTGGACCGGCTCGGCTACGGCCCCGACACCCGGCTCGTGATCGTGAACGCCGACGATCTCGGACTGTGCCATGCGGCCAACGTCGGCGTCTACGACTGCCTCCGCACCGGCACCGTGACGAGCGCCACGCTCATGGTCCCCTGCCCCTGGGCGCGCGACGCGGCGGTGCGCTACCGGGGGGAGGACGTGGGCGTCCACCTGACCGTGAACGCCGAATGGGAGCGGTACCGCTGGGGGCCGATCACGCAGTCTCCCTCGCTCCTCGACGGCGACGGGGGGTTCCCGCGCACGATCGAGGACTTCTGGGACCACGCCGACGTGGACGAGGTCCGCAGGGAGTGCCGCGCCCAGGTCGAGCGCGCGATCCTCTGGGGCTTCGACGTGAGCCACCTCGACGCGCACATGGACACCCTGCTCCTGCGCCCGGAGTTCTTCGACGTCTACCTCGAGCTCGCCGTCGACTTCGGGCTGCCGGCGCGCATCGTTGGCGGGCAGCACCCGGACCGGCTCGGGTTCCCCGCCCGGGACGTGGCAGAGGACGCGGGGGTCGTCTTCGTCGACCGCGTCCTGTCGGCCCGACGACTGGGCGCCACCGGCTCGGTCGCGTCGCGCCTCGCCGCACTCGAGCCCGGTGTGACCGAGCTGCGCCTCAACCCCGCCATCGACAGCCCGGAGCTCCGCACGCTCGCGAGCGACTGGGAGGCCCGGGTGGACGACCACCGGCTCGTCTGCGACGACGGCTCGCTGGCCGAGGCGCTGGACCGCGCGGGGGTGACGCTCGTGGGCTACCGCGCGCTGCGGGACCTGGTGCGGGCGGGCTGAGCCCGCTGGCGGGCACCTGCCCGGGGAGCACCTGCCGGCGGGGTCCGTGTCAGCGGGGTCCGTGTCAGCGGGGTCCTGTCAGCGGAGGCCGGGTCAGCGGAGGCCGGGTCAGCGGAGGCCGGCGAAGAGGTCGTCCTCCTCGGCCACGTCGCCGTCGGGGTCTGCCCCGTCGGGCCCGCTGTCGGCCGCTGCGCCGTCGGGTTCCGCGCCCGCGGGCCCGACCCGGCTGCGGGCGAGGAAGTAGTCGTCGAACGGACGGATCGTCCGGAGCACTTCAGGGGGAAGCCCGAACCAGAAGGGGGACGTCGGGTCGACCTGCGTGGCGTGCGCGCGCAGCGCCTCGCTGCGCACCTCGGTGAACCCGCTGACGTCGATCGACGTCGTGACCGGCTCGACGCGCCGCGTCCGCTCGAGCCACTTCTCGTCGAAGGGCGAGTCCAGCCCGAGCTCGAGGAACTTCTCGTGCATCTCCAGCATGCGGCGGCGCGGCCACATCGTGTAGTACAGCTTCGACGGCGCCCACGCAGGTCCAGCCTCCGGATAGCGGTGTGCGTCCGCCGCCGCGTCGAAGGCGGCCAAGGAGATCTCGTGCACGCGCAGGTGGTCGGGGTGCGGGTACTCGCGCTGCTCGTCGGGGTACGTCACCATCACCTGTGGCTTCTCCCGCCGGACGACCGTGACGAGGCGGCCCACCGCCTCGTCGAGCGGCGCGTTGGCGAAGGCCTCGGGCCGCTTGTTGCCGTCGGCGCCGGGCATGCCCGAGTCGCGGTAGCCGAGGAGCACGACCTCGTCGTAGCCGATGATCTTCGTCGCCGCCTCGAGCTCCCGCCGGCGGATCTCCCCGAGGTGCTCGCGCACCTCGGGGCTGTCCATCGCCGGGTTCAAGATGTCGCCTTCCTCGCCTCCGGTGCAGCACACGAGCACCGTGCGCACGCCCTCGGCGCGGTAGCGCGCGACCGTTGCCGCCCCCTTCGACGCCTCGTCGTCGGGGTGTGCGTGCACGGTCAGCAGGCAGAGGCGGTCGGACACGGCTGGTGAGGCTACCGGGCACCGGAGGTTCCCCACGACGGGGGTCGCGGCGTACCCCGTCGCAGGCCGCGGGGCTTTATGCTCGGGGGCGTGCGCCGGCGGCCGCCGGCGAGCGGCCCACAGGAGGGCAGAAGCGTGCCAGGCGTATGGCAGCGGACCAAGAACATCTTCCAAGCCAAGGCCAACAAGGTGCTCGACCGGGCGGAGGACCCCCGCGAGACCCTCGACCTCTCCTACGAGAAGCAGCTCGACAGTCTCCAGAAGGTGCGTCGGAGCGTTGCGGACGTCGCGACCGCCCGCAAGCGCATCGAGCTGCAGGCCGGCACCTTGCAGAAGCAGGCCGACAAGCTCCAGGACCAGGCGAAGGCGGCGCTCGGCATCGGCAACGAGGATCTCGCCAGAGAGGCGCTCTCGCGCCGTGCCGCGATCGGCGAGCAGCTCAACGACCTGAAGAGCCAGCACGACCAGGTCGCGCAGCAGGAGGACAGCCTGATCGCGACCCAGCAGCGGCTGCAGACCCAGATCGAGCAGTTCCGCACGAAGAAGGAGACCCTCAAGGCCAGCTACACCGCCGCCGAGGCGCAGACCAAGATCGGTGAGGCCGTGACCGGCATCTCCTCTTCCATGGGCGACGCAGGTGCCGCGATGCAGCGGGCCCAGGACAAGATCGCGTCGATGCAGGCCCGCGCGGGCGCGATGGACGAGCTCCTCGCCTCGGGCGCGCTGACCGATCTCACCACCCCGGTGACAGACATCCAGGCAGAGCTGGACAAGGCGCAGGCGGGGACCCAGGTCGACCAGGAGATGGCGGCGCTCAAGGCACAGCTCGCGGCGGCCGGACCCGCCGGGGCGCTGCCGACCGCAGGGGCGGGTGACGGGACACAGGCGCCGCCACCGGTGATCGACGTGGCGGAGGAGCCCGAATCGAACGGTACGGCCGTGTCCGGTGCCGGTGGCGCCGGAGGCGATTCCGCATCCGGTACCGGGGGTGCCGGGGGTGACGCCGCATCCGGTACCGGGGGTGCCGGGGGTGACGCCGCATCCGGCGCCGGGACCGCCACAATTGATACGTCCGCGACCGACGCGGCTACGACCGACGCGGCTACGACTGAACAGGCCACGGCGGACGGCATGGCCACTGGAGGCACCGAGCAATGACCACCGCAGGACGGATCCCCGCAGATCGGGGGCTCACGACCCGCATGTTCCTCACGGGTCTCTTCCTCGTCATCCTCTACGCGGCCTTCGGGGCCATCTTGTGGGAGGTCTTCAGGAGCTTCATCATCCTGTTCGTCGTCATCTTCGGCCTGCTCTTCTGCCAGTACTGGTTCTCCGACAAGATCGCCCTCTGGGGCATGCGCGGGAGGATCGTGACGCCCGAGCAGGCGCCGCAGCT
>JASHYA010000048.1 GCA_030043315.1 Acidimicrobiales bacterium | reverse complement strand
GCGACCACGGTGAGCGACAGGTGGTCGAAGGTGATCGGGGAGGGGAGCCGGTACCGGAGCCAGGCGCCGCCGACGTCCTTGCCACCGAACCCCGTCTGCCACACCGTGGCGGGGTTGCCGTCTGCCGCCGCGGAGGCGGTGTCCCCGAGCGCGCCTGTGAGGCGGCTCGACGACGTAGCGACGACGCCCGAGCCTGTGGCGCCGGGGACCCCGACGAGCCGCTCGATCTCGTCGTCGGCGAGGTAGGGCGAGAGCGTCGCCGTGCCGGACAGCGTGAACGTGCGGGCGGTGGGGAGTGTGAACGACCGGGCGAGGATCATGTCGGGATCGGTCCGCGCGGTGATGTAGGGCGACACCCGTGTGCGTGTCATCGCGAGCACGAGGCGGTCCCGCAGGGAGGAAGTCCCGAGCCGCGACAAGAGGTCGGTCGGCAGCCGGTCGACCTCGACCACGTGCTGGCCGGGGACCTCCACCTCCGCGAAGCCGACCGGTGCCCGGTCGTGCGAGGTGGTCGCGTCGATCGTGATGCGCAACGTCCGGAAGGTGCGCACCGGGAAGCGCAACCGCTGGCCGGCACGCCGACGCGACGCGTCGCCCAGCCCCACGGTGACCGGGTGGCCGCCTGTGAACGTGAGCGTCACCTTGGTGATGGAGCGCTTGCGCGACCCGTGGAGCGGCTGGACGAGGGTGACGTGGTCGGTCCGCACCCCGTGGTCGAAGGCGACCTGCCACCACTGGCCGTCCACGTCGGAGGAGAAGGCGCCGGTCTCCCACGCCGTGCGGAGGTCCCCGTCGATCGCGCTGTACGGGCGGTACTCGCGTGCGTAGGTGACGGGGTTCCCGTAGGAGGAGGCGGTGACCTCCGCCGCGCCGACGTACGTGGCGACCGTGCGGCTTCCCGTTGTGGCTGTCGGGTCTGTCGGCTTCGAGAAGAGGTCGATCGGGCTGCTCGTCGGTGTCAGTGTTGTCGTGTCCTCGTCGAGCGTCTCGACCTGTCCGGCGTTCGAGCTGAGGCCGTTCCAGCGGAAGCTCTGCTTGCGGTCGGAGTCGGTGACGACGAGGGTCGCGCCCTCAGAGGCGAGCCGCAGGAGTTGGGAGGGGTGCGCGTCGAGGGTTCCCGCGTAGTAGACCGCGCTCGTCGTGTCGAGCAGGCCTTGTGCCGCGAGCTCCTCGAGACCTGTCGCGTCGCCGGCGACGACGAGCGCGCCGCGGTCGGACTCGCCGCGCACGATCGGGCGAGGGTCGTGCACCGTGTAGACGACGACGGGGGTGGGCTTCTTCGCGTGCGGTGTCCCGGCGAGGAGCTCGGTGTCCACTGTGGGCTTCGCCACCCCCTGTCCCGGTTTGCCGAAGGTGCGCGCGAACGTCAGCCCGGCAGGCGTCGGGGTCAATGACTGTGCGAGTGTCACGGCCTGAGGGCTGCCGTACTGCGCGGATGTCTGGTCGTACTCGACCATGACGTTCCCCGCCGACAGCAGTCGCGCCATCGGCGCGATCGCCGAGGTGTCCTCGATGTGTGTCTGGATCGGCTCGTCGATCGCGTAGAGGGTGTCGGCCGTCGCCAGGGAGCCCATGACCTGCTGCTCGCGCGTGACGAAGGGCCGGGTCAGGATCGCCGGCTGGGGGGTGTCGTTGGTGTCGCCCCAGGTGTACGCGGCGAAGGCGTTGCCGGGGATGGCGAGCACCCTCGTGCCGGGGGACACCGAGTCGAGGTACCTGGCTGCGGCGACCTCGTAGGAGGGGAGGGTCGCCGGCTGCGTCAGGCCGTGGACGACCGCGGCGTCGCCGTTGAAGAGGGCAGGGTTGTTGGCGAGCACGAGCGCGCAGAGGGTGGCCGCGGAGGTCCAGCCGGCCCACGCACGGCGTCGCCACAGTGCGGCGACGCCCGCACCGAGCAGCATCGCGAGGCCGAGCACCACCAGCGGCGTCGCGCGGTCGGTCGAGCGCATGGCGAGCCCGGCGGTGGTGTCGTTCATGAAGGCCTTCAGCACGCCGCCGACGGGGGTCGGATGTGTGTAGGGGTAGGCACCGACCGAGAGCACGACGCCGACGACGGTGAGCAGCACGAAGTACCCGCGGTGCCGCCACCGGACGAGCACGCCCGAGAGGAACGCCAACGCCGGCACGAGGTACGACAGCGCAACGAGCCAGATCCACCTCGTGTAGAGCACGACGCTCTGGGTCCACGGGCCGAGGTTGCCGCTGCCGTAGAAGTACCAGTAGCCGAGGCCCCGGAGCACCTCGAGGGGCGTCGAGGTCGAGCTGGTCGCCTTGACCGATTCGGTGTAGCGCAGGATGTCGACGCCGTAGCCGGCCTCGACGACGAGCCCCGCGATCCACCATGCGGAGACGAGCACCGACAACGCGCCGAACTTGACGAGGACCACGCCGGCGTCGCGCCACGTCGCCTCGCGTTCGACCGCGACGGCCCAGACGAGCCACAGGAGGGGGCCGAGCGCGACGTAGAGGAACGAGCTCGCGTTGATGCCGCTCGTGAGCGCGACGACGAGCGCGAAGAGCGCGGGGTAGCGCCATCCGGCGACCCCGAGCGGCCCTCGTGCCCGCGCAGTGCCAGGACCGTGAACGCGACGAGCCAGGGAAGCGCGGCCCACGGCATGAGGATCACCGAGATGCGTCCCGAGTACTGCAGGAGGTACGGCGACCACATGAAGGCGAGCGCCGCGACGGTGCGGGCCGGTCCGCGGACCCCGAGCGTCCTGCAGAGATAGAGGACGCCCGCGCCGGCGGCGAAGAGGATCGCGCCCAACCACA
>JASHYA010000047.1 GCA_030043315.1 Acidimicrobiales bacterium | reverse complement strand
GGGAGAAGATCCGGATGGTGGATCCGGCGCGAGCCCTCCCCGGCCGGCCGACACCGATGGCCGTGCCCGAGCGCCACCTGGTGCTGGGCACGACGCTCGTGCCACCCTTCCCCGAGGGGACTGAGCGGGCGGTCTTCGCCATGGGCTGCTTCTGGGGAGCCGAGCGCAAGTTCTGGCAGACCGACGGCGTGTTCACGTCTGCAGTGGGCTACAGCGGCGGTTTCACGCCGAACCCCACCTACGAAGAGGTGTGCACGGGGCTGACGGGCCACGCCGAGGTGGTTCTCTGCGTCTTCCGCCCGTCGGAGGTCTCCTACGAGGAGCTTCTCGTGGTCTTCTTCGAGGGTCACGACCCGACCCAGGGCATGCGGCAGGGGAACGACATCGGCACCCAGTACAGGTCTGCGCTGTACGCGACGTCCGACGCCCAGCTCGGTGCGGCACACGCGGCGGCTGGGCGCTACGAGAAGTTGCTGCGAGCTACAGGGTACGGCCCGATCACGACGGAGATCACGTCTGCGGGCCCCTTCTACTACGCCGAGCCGTACCATCAGCAGTACCTCGCCGCCAACCCGAATGGCTACTGCGGCCTCGGGGGCACCGGCGTCGCGTGTCCCGCGGGCGTCGCGGGTCTGGGAGGCTAGTGCCGGAGCGGCGGAGGAGCCCTGAGGGAAGAGCCCAGAGCTCGAGGTGGCTCGAGGTGGAAGGAGGCAGCTGTGGGGGATCGATCGACAGGGCGGAGCGCCCAACCCTCGGCTCAGGAGCCCGCCTCGCGGCAGCGCCGTCCGGCCCGGATCGTGCTCACCGGCGTCGCCCTGGTCCTTCTGGTCTGGTTCGCGGTCGCGAACTTCCAGGACGTCCGGATCCATTTCTGGGTGTCGACGACGTCGGCGCCCCTGATCGTGGTCATCGTCATCTCGGGCTTCCTCGGGGCCTCGGTGTCGGGCCTGTGGTCCCGCCGCCGGCGGAAGCGGCGGGAAGCAGGGGCGGGCGACTGACACCCCGGGGGCGGGGTGCCGTGCGGAGCGCAGCGTCATAGAATCAGGTACCGAAGAAGCGCTCGAGCGGACATGGCCGCGGTGACCACGGATGCACCGAGCGGATGGGCGAGGAGGTCCTTCACCGTGCAGGGGCTGCAGGCGCTGCGGGCCGAGGGGCTGCAGTGCGAACTCGAGGAGGGGTGGGCGGGTGCCGCTCTCTGAGCACGAGCAGCGGATCCTGGCCGAGCTCGAAGAGTCGCTCGTGCGCGAGGACCCGCAGTTCGCGGAGCGGGTGCGGACGAAGACCGTCTACCGGCACGCCGGGCGGCGGTGCAAGTGGTCGGTCCTCGGGTTCTTCGCCGGCGTCGCGGTCCTGGTCGCCTTCTACTCGCAGTCGGTCGCCCTGGGGCTTCTCGGCGTGGCGCTGATGTTCTCCTCGGCGGTCGTGTTCGAACGAAACCTGCGGCGCTTGGGAAAGGCCAGTTGGCACGACCTCACGAGGCCACACCGCTCCGGGGAGCAACCAGCCGGCATCGAGCACGCCCTTCATGGCACCCGGGAGTGGTTCCGTTCGCACTTCCGGCGCGACCGCTGAGCGCTTCGCCCGTCCTCGCCGTCGACATCGGCGGCACCAAGTTCCGAGCCGGGATCGTCGGAGCCGACGGTCGGATCCTCGATGCCGGAGTGGTGCCCACGCCGACTACGGCCGACCCCGAGGTGCTATGGGCAGCCCTCGCAGCACTCCTGCGGGACGTGCAAGAGCATCCGCAGGCGCGCGACGCCCGAGTGTGCGGCGTGGGCTGCGGCGGGCCGATGCGCGATCACGGCGACGCCGTCTCGCCGCTCAACATCCCCGGGTGGCGGGGCTTTCCGCTGCGGAGCAGGCTCGTGGCGCTCACGGGGCTCCCGACCTTCGTCGACAACGACGCCAAGGCCCTCGCGCTCGCCGAGGGCAGGTACGGCAGTGCGAAGGGCTGCGACGACTACCTCGCGATGGTGGTGTCGACCGGCGTAGGGGGCGGCCTCGTGGTGGACGGGCGGCTCCTCGACGGGCGACTCGGGAACGCGGGTCACGTGGGCCACGTCATCGTCGTCCCCGACGGCCGACGGTGCGCGTGCGGCGGGCGCGGCTGCCTCGAAGCGGAGGCGTCGGGCACCGCCATCGAGGCCTTCACCGGGAGCGCGCCCGCCGAGGCGCCTCCCGAGGTCGTGGAGCGGGCGGGCACCCTCGTCGGACGGGCCGTCGCGTCGGTCGCAGCACTCGTCGACCTCGATCTCGCTGTCGTCTCCGGATCCGTTGCGCTCGGTTACGGCGCGCCCTTCTTCGCGGCGGCCCAAAGGGAGCTCTCCCAGCGGGCACGCCTCGACTTCGTTTCCGACGCGCGCATCGTTCCTGGAGCGCTCGGCGCCGACGGGCCACTCGTCGGGGCGGGAGCCGTCGGGTTGCGCGCCATCGAGATGGCTGGGTCGGCGACGTGACGAGGATGAGGGGCCTCGGACGCGTCGCACGAGCAGTCGTCCGGCGTCCCCAGCTGTGGCCGGTCGCGTCGGTGGTTGCCGCGCGGCTGGTGCCGCCGCGATGGTGGCGCAGGTGGCCACCCCTGCCCTGGCCCGATGCGGACTACTGGCGCTTCCGCATGCAGACCGCCTACGGAGGGGACGGCGACGCATCGCCCGAGGCCGCCGACGTCGTCGAGTTCCTCGAGTGGTGCAGGGAACGTGAGTGCTGCAGGCAAAGATGGCGTCGTCCGGCACGCGCCCTCCGATAGCCTTCGGAACCATGGAGCGGGTCCTCCTGCTCAACGCAACGTACGAACCGCTGGCCCTGGTCTCCGACCGACGGGCCATCGTGCTGTTGCTGGACGGGCGTGCAGAAGCCGTCGCGTTCAGACCCGGGGGACGGGTCTTCCGCTCGGCCCACTTGAGCGTGGAGGTTCCGGCGATCGTCCGGCTCTCGCGCATGGTCCGCATTCCCCGTTGGGCCCGGACGCCGCCGCTCACGAGACGTGCGGTGCTCCGCCGCGACGGCGGCGTGTGCGCCTACTGCGCGCAAGCTGCCGACACCGTCGATCACGTCGTGCCGAGAAGCCGCGGGGGACGCCACGAATGGACGAACGTCGTGGCGTCGTGCAAGCGCGACAACCTGATCAAAGGGGATCAGCTCCTCTCCGAGATCGGTTGGACGCTGTCGTTCAAGCCTTGGGCACCGGACGGTCACCTCTGGCGGCTCCGTCACCTCGCCGAGATCGATCCGCTGTGGGAGCCCTACCTGGCGGCAGCCTCCTGAGCAATCCAGGGGGCTGCGTGGCCCCCGGCGCCTTCGACGTCGAGCCGTTCCGCTGTGCCGGTCGTAGGGTCGTCCTGCGCGAGGTTCGCCGTCCGGTGGTCGTCCTCGGCAGCACGCAGCCCGGCTCCGTCGTGGACGCCGACCGCGCGCGGCGCGCCGGGGTCTCGGTCGTCCACCGGCGCAGTGGCGGGGGAGCGGTGCTCCTTCTCCCGGGCGCGCAGGTCTGGGCCGACCTGTGGGTGCCCCGCGACGATCCGCTCTGGTCGGCCGAGCCGCGCGCGGGGGCGGTCGTGGCCGGAGAGTGGTGGGCGCGCGCGCTCCGCGCCGCCAGCTCCCGCGGGGAGTCCGGCGTCTTCGAGGTGCACCGCGGAGCGCCGGTCCCTGCACCGGGCAGTGGCGTCGTCTGTTTCGCCGGTGTCGGTCCGGGAGAGGTGGTGTCGGAAGGTCGTAAGGTCGTCGGCCTCGCCCAGTGGCGTAGCCGCGAGGGTGCGCTCGTGCACGGGTGCGCCTACCAACGATGGGATCCCGAGCCGCTCGTCGACCTCCTCGCGCTGCCGCCGCAGTCGCGGCGGACGCTCGTCGGACCGCTTCGTGACGCGGCGGTCGGCTTCGAGGAGCTCCGTGAGGGGTCACAGACTCAGGACCTGTCGACGACCTTGGTCGGCGCGCTCGACGAGGCATCGTCCTGGGAAGTGCTGCGCGCCTGACGCGCATCGCGCACGCGCGAGCCCGTGCACGCGAAAGACGCGATCCCGAGCCGATCCGGCTGTAGCGTCGTTCCAGAACACCGGCTCATGCGAACGATGGGACGCTCGTACTTCCAGCGATCGGCAGGCGGGCGAGCTGACGAGGGCCCGCGGACGCTGCGCGCACCCGTGCGCGTCGCAAAGCTCGTTGGAACCTGGTTCTTTCTCCCGGTGCTGCTCATCGCGGTGGTCGCCTTCTACGTCGCCATCGCCGTCGAGCACGTGAACCCCCCGGTCATCGCCGTGCAGGGCAGCTCAATGCGGCCGGCGCTGTCCAACGGCGACCTCGCTCTGCTGCAGGGCGTTGCACCCTCCGCACTGAGAGAAGGGGACGTCATCGTCGTCGCGGTGCCGGCTCCCCTCCAGGAGCGCGACCACCTGCCTCCCGACATCGAGCACAGAATCGTCGGCGTCACGCACACGGCCCACGGAGTCCTGTTCACGACGAAGGGTGACGCCAACCGCAGGCCGGACCCCTTCGAAGTCCGGCCCCCTGAGATCGTCGGAAAGGTCACCGGCTCGATCCCGGTCGTGGGTTACGTCTTCCTCTTCTTCGGGAGCATTCCTGGCGACGTCTTCCTGGCATTGCTGGTCCTGGCGGCGGCGGGCTATCTCCTCGCGCGTCGCCGGGCGCGGCGCCGCCGCTGCCTCAGCCGCCTGGCGGGGACGATCGCAGCGTTGCGCGAGGACGCCGACGAGATCCGCGCCGCGCTCGCCAACGGCTGGGGTTCCAGGCCTCCGGCCGCAGCCGGGACCCCGCCAGCAGCCGCTGCCGTCACTCCGACTCCAGCTCCGCTCTCGGCCACCGCGCCTGACGGCGCAGATGCAGGCATGGAGCGCCGGGAGAGATCCGAGGAGCTGGATCAGGCCGCTTCGGCGCTCCGGGAGCTCGCGGTGGAGGTGCGGTCGACGATCGACGAGAGCCGGGACAGCGCGGCGATGTTGCGCGATCTCGTCGGGGCGGTGAGCGAGTACGGGGTGCACCTGCGTTCGCACACCGCAGTCATGCGCCACCTGGCCGACACCACCGATCAGCTCAAGGAGGCCGCGACCCGGCTGGTCGACGCGGTGACGCACCCGGCGACGGGCCTGCGCCCGCTCGTCTCGGACCGGCCGACCGATGTTCCGGGTAGCCGCTCCGATCCGCAAGAGCCTCCTCGCACGCCCCGGGCGCCGTACGCGCGGGACCCGCGTCGAGCCGTGGCCTACGAGGAAACCTGGCGCGAGCCGTTCACTTCGTCGGAGCTCCGCTGGCCGAACCTGGCGCGCACGGCAGAAAGCTACGTGGCCGAACCCGTCGACAGCCTGCTCGACCGCGCGGCCGACGCTCTCGACCTCGCCGAGCGGGAGCGGGACAGCCTGCGTGACCGGCTGCTTGTCGTGGAGAACCGCCTTGCGATCCTTGCCGAGCAGCGGGAGACCGACGCCAAGAACCGTCTCGACGCGCAGCGCGCCGCGCAGGAGGTCGACGCACGCGCGCGCCACGACGCCACCGTGGCCCTGCAAGATGCCAGCCGTCGTGCCGCGGACGTGTTCAGGGAGGTCGAGGAGGAGAGGATGAAGGTGCTTGGCATCGTCCGAGCGCTCAGTGAGCAGCTGTCGCCCGGCGGCAACCGGGTCGTCGGCGACGCCGAGATCAGCGTGACCCCGGAGCCTCCCTCCGCCGGTCCCGCCCGAGAGCCCTCACCGTCCACGCCACCGTCTGACGCGCCGCCGCCTGCTCCACCGGTGCCATGGACGCCGTCGATGCCTTCGCGTTCGTCCGCGCCGTCGTCGGCGTCCGCGGCGACTACGACCTCGTCCTCGGCAGCTGCGTCCCGGCCCGCGAGCGAAAGCGCGGGCGCGGGCGCGACTTCCGACCAGATGTCCCTGACACGTGAGCAAGGCGACGACATCGATCGTCGCGAGCCTCCGGACGTTCCACCGGTGTGGGAGGTCACGCCGCCTCCGACGCGCTGAGCCGCTCGGGAGCCTCCCGCCCGCCGCCGATCGCCAGCTCTGGGCTCAGGCGGCGAAGGTCACGCCCATCGGTGGCTGCGTGTTCCGCGCGCCTTCCGAAGACACCGCCCGGGGAGCCGCGCGGCTCCGCGGGCCCAGAGCGGCAAGAACCGCGCCCGCCGGCACCGCTGAGGCGCTTTCGTGTTGACCGGTGGGGAATTGGGGCGTAAAGTGGTGCGAAGTGGTTCGAAGTGGAGCACAGGTGGGACGTGGAGCACAGGGCGCGGGCTGAGGAGCGTCGTGGTCGGGGACGGGGACTGGATCGAGGCCGGTGGAGGGATTCGTTGGCAAGTACGAGCACTCGCTCGACACGAAGGGGAGGGTCATCCTCCCTGTCAAGTTCCGTCCCGACTTCGAACGAGGTGGTTACCTGACCGAGAACCGGGAGGGTTGCCTCGCGCTGTGGACGCCGCAGGAGTTCCAGCGACAGATGCATGCCATGCAGGAGCAGGCTGCAGAGGGGCGGACCGCACGCAACCGAGCCCGTCTATGGGCGGCGAGCTCGCACGAGGTGGAGATCGACCGGCAGGGCCGCATGGCGATTCCCGCGCACCTGCGGGAGTTCGCCTCTCTCGAAACCGACGTGCTCGTGCACGGCGCAATCGACCGGATCGAGCTCTGGAACCCCTCGGTATGGGACGAGCGGGTCGCCCCCGAGGAGCGCTGGTTCCTCGAGGCGGAGGACTGAGCGGCGAGCGCACGGGCCGAGAAGCGCACGGACGACACGAAGGAGGTTCGCACGAAGGAAGGCAGGTAGGAAACAGGACAACGTCAATGGAGCCTCGCACCGACGATCGTCATCTCGCATTGGGGCCTCCGTTGGCGCCGGTGCGAAGCCGGACCATGCGCAGCCCCTCGACCGGCAAGGTGGAAGACTTCTTCTCCGCCCTCTTCTGCCCTGGTCGCCTGGGGGACCCTCCCCGAGGAGCCTCGCTCGTCGAGGGGCTGCAGATGGCCCGGATGTTCGCACACGATCCCGTCATGGTGGACGAGGTGGTCGCGCTGTTCGGGCCGGTGCCGGCCGGCGTCGTGGTCGACGGCACCGCAGGCGGTGGCGGCCACGCCGCGGCGCTGCTCGAGGCGCATCCGCATCTCGGCGTGCTCGCTCTCGACCGCGATCCTGACGCGGTGGTGGCAGCTGTGCAGCGGCTCGCCCACTTCGGTCGCCGGGCGGTTGTGCGGCGCGCGACGTTCGACCGCATCGAGGAGGTCGTCGACGCGGCGGCATCGGACCCCGGCACGTGGCCGACGTCAGCCGCGCCGTCCCCGGTCGTCTCGGGCGTCCTCCTCGACCTCGGCGTGAGCTCGCCGCAGTTCGACCGGCCCGAGCGCGGCTTCTCCTATCGCGTATCAGGGCCCCTGGACATGCGGATGGACGCGACGAAGGGAGTGAGCGCGGCCGATCTGGTGAACACCGCGACGCTGGAGGAGCTCTCGGCGCTGTTTGCTGCGAACGGCGAGGGGCGGCTCGCTCGGCGGCTCGCCCGGGCGATCGTGGACGCGCGGCCCGTCACGTCCACCGGCGAGCTCGCGGAGATCGTCGCGGGGGCCGTGCCGGCCCCGGTCCGCCGGCGCGGACATCCCGCGCGCCGGGTGTTCCAGGCGCTCCGCATCGCCGTCAACGACGAGCTCTCTCAGCTTTCGCGGACGCTCCCGGTCGCGCTGCGCATGCTCGCGCCGGCCGGCCGGATGGTCGTGATCTCGTACCACTCGGGAGAGGACCGCCTCGTGAAGTCGGCCTTTGCCGAGGCGGTCGCCGGCGGTTGCACCTGTCCCCCCGGGCTGCCCTGCGTCTGCGGCGCGCGGCCCGAGCACGAGCTCGTGTTCCGGGGCGCGCGCAAGCCGTCGGCGGCCGAAGTCGCGCGGAACCACCGGGCGGAGAGCGCGAGGCTCCGCGCCATCCAGCGAACGGTCGCCGTATGAGCACCGCGGTAGGGCGCACACGGATGGTCGTCACCGCGGAGGCTGCGCCGCGCGCGGCGACCCAACCGGGCCACGCGACCGACCGACGTCCGCCGCTCGAAGTCGTCGCCCCGCGGCCACGGCATCTACGGCGAGGTCGACTCGCCCCGCTCCTCTCGGCGGCTGTGGTGAGCGCCAGCCTGCTGGTCGTCGTGATCGGCCACGCCGAGCTCGCACAGGGCCAGATGCGGCTCGCGAAGGTGGAGGCCGAGATCACATCGGCCCGGCTGGTCCACCAGCGCGAGGTGCTCGACGTCGCCAATCTCGAGAACCCGTTGCGCATCCTCCAGGTGGCGGAGGACACGCTCCACATGGCGCCACCGTCCCAGGTGCACCAGCTGGCGCACGTCCCCCTCGGGGTGCCGTTGCCGGCTCCGCACGTCACGGCGTCGACGGGTGGCACACACGGCACACCCGCCCTCGAGGGCGCGTCGAGCGGGTGACCCCCACGTCGACGGCGACGCGCCCCGCGCCGCCCCGCCGCCGCCCCCCTGCAGCGCCGAGGGGTGCCCCACGCGCACCCGCGCGCGCACCCTCTCGCGCACCGGCGCGCCCGCGACGACCGCCCGCTCCCGTCCGCGCACGCCGACTGCGACCGGTGACCTCTCGGCGCGTGCTGCTCGTCCGACGCGTCCGCGTGGCGCGGATCGTGTTGATGCTGGTGCTCCTCCTCATAGCGGCGCGTCTCGTCGACGTGCAGGTCCTCCACGCGGGCCAGTACGGCAGGGAGGCGGCCCAGGAGCTGACGCAGCCGGTCACCGTCGCAGCCCTGCGCGGCTCTGTGACGGATCGCAACGGCGTGGTCCTCGAGATGTCGATCCGGACCGAGACGGTCGTCGCAGACGACTTCCAGGTCAGCCATCCGGTGCGGGAAGCCCGGGCCCTGGGGCCCTTCCTCCACCTCCGCGTGTCGACGCTCACCCATCTCTTGTCGGAGCGCTCCGGATACGTGCCGCTCGTCCGGAACCTCTCGGTCGGCGAGGCGGAGAAGGTCTCGGCCATGGCGTTCGCCGGGATCACCATGGTCGACAACTCCAAGGATGTCACTCCGGACGGGGGCCTCGCGTCCCCGGTCATCGGCGGTGTGAACGGTGCCGGACAGGGTGACGCCGGTCTCGAAGCGGAGTACAACGGGCTTCTCGCGGGTCGGGCCGGCCACGAGACCCTCCTCGAGTCTCCCCTCGGCGTCCAGCTGCCCGGGACGCCGGTGGCGGAAAAGACCCCGGCGGTCGCAGGCACGGGGCTGGAGCTGACGCTCGACGAGCCCCTGCAGTACACCGTCGAACAAGATCTTGCGCAGGAGATGGTCACGTCGCACGCGGTCGGGGGCCAGGCGATCGTCATGGACACCGCGACGGGACAGATCCTGGCGATGGCCAGTCTCGTCCCGACGCCGGAGCAGTCGGCTTCCGGCAGGACCGCGACGTCATCGGGGACCGGTTCGTCGGCCGCGTCCGGCTCGTCCCCGACCTCGGGCACCGGGCCGATCCGCGTCGGGCAGGACGGTCCCGTCGAAGAGGCACCGAGCAATGCCACCGTCACGCAGCTCTACGAGCCGGGGTCGGTGTTCAAGCTCGTGACCTTCTCCGCTGCGCTCACCTCGGGCGTGATCACGCCGCAGACCACCTTCACGGTGCCCGACGAGCGGACCATCGACGGGTACCTCTTCCACGACGCCACACCGCACCCCACCGAGGAATTGACCGCGACGCAGATCATCGCCGAGTCGTCGAACATCGGGACGTCGGAGGTCGCGCAGGATCTAGGGGAGTCGCGTCTCCTCGCACAGGTGAAGCGGCTCGGGTTCGGCCGGACAACCGGCCTCCACTTCCCCGGCGCGTCGCCCGGCCTGATCGTCACATCCCCGGAGTGGTCGACAACCGACTACGTCTCTCTCGCAATCGGTCAGGTGGACGCGGTGAGCCCACTCCAAGTGCTCGACGCCTACAACTCGGTCGCCGA
>JASHYA010000046.1 GCA_030043315.1 Acidimicrobiales bacterium | reverse complement strand
TTGACGGTGTGGCTCGCGCCGAACTCGACTGCCCAGGCGAGCTTGCGGTCGTCCACGTCGACCGCGATCACGGTGCGCGCTCCAGCGACCACGGCCCCGGCGATGGCGGCGTTCCCGACCCCGCCGCAGCCAATGACCGCCACCGCGTCGCCACGAGACACTCCGCCGGTGTTGACCGCCGCGCCGAAGCCCGCCATCACGCCACAGCCGATCAGGCCCGCGGCCTCGGGGCGGGCGGCACGGTCGACGGGTACGGCCTGTCCCGCCGCGACGAGCGTCCGCTCGCAGAACGCGCCGATGCCGAGCGCCGCGGACAGCGGCGTCCCGTCTTCGAGGGTCATGGGCTGCCGCGCGTTCTGGCTGTCGAAGCAGTACCAGGGACGGCCGCGCCGACACGATCGACAGACGCCGCACGGCGCCCGCCAGGCGACGACCACGTAGTCGCCCGGCGCGACGTGCTCGACGCCCTCCCCGACCTCGGTGACGAAGCCCGCAGCCTCGTGGCCGAGAAGGAAGGGGAAGTCGTCGTTGATCGCGCCCTCCCGGTAGTGGAGGTCGGTGTGGCAGACGCCGCAGGCTCGCACCTCTACGACGACCTCTCCGGGCCCGGGGTCCGGTACCACGACGGGCACCACTTCGACGGGCGCGCCTTTTGCGGCTGCCACCACTCCACGCACGGTCGCGGGCATCGTCCCTCCTGGTCGGTCGGTCACTTCGTGGTCAGCTTCTGCGCTCTCGAGCCGGGGCTGCACGTCGCGTCGCGGGCAGGTTAGCCAGGGGTGGCCTCCGCGAGCCGCTCGAGCAGCGGCAGCTGGCCAGGGAGGAGCTTCACCCGGGCCTCGTCGAGCGTGTACCACGCCGCGCGGTCGACCTCGGGGAAGCTGCGCCGGTTGCCCGAGCGGGGCGGCCACTCGATCTCGAAGGTGCCACCGTCGACGACCGACACGTCGACATCGCCGCCGACCGCCCACGCGCGCACCCGCTTGCCCGACTTCTGGACGACCTCGCCGAGCGGGCTGCGCGGCCCCAGGGGGGCCGGGACGCCGAGCTCCTCGGCGAACTCGCGCTCGGCTGCGGCGAGCTCGTCCTCTCCCTCGGCGACCTCCCCCTTGGGGATCGACCACCACCCGTCGTCTCGCTTGGTCCAGTAGGGGCCGCCCGGGTGGACCAGGAGCACCTCGAGCGCTCCGGCGGCGCGGCCGGGCCCCCGGCCGGCTCGGCGCCGGTAGACGAGCAGGCCCGCACTCAGCTTGGGCGGCACGGGCCCGTCCTGGTCGCGTGCGGGGCGTGCGGCCCGGCGCGGTCCTCCGTCCACATCAGAAGATCCCGAAGCGGATCGCGGAGGCCGTCCCGAAGAGGACGGAGTAGATCGCGAACGGGAAGAGCGTCCGGGTCTTGAAATAGTGGGTGAGGAAGAAGACCGCGAACAGCGAGGTCGCGACCGCGGCGAGGCTCCCGGCGACGACCTGGCCCCGGATGCCGTCCCCGAGAGGACCGAGCAGGTCCGGCACCTTGAGCGCGCCGGCCGCGAGGATCACCGGCGTCGAGAGCATGAACGCGAAGCGCAGCGCGTTCTCCCGGTTCAACCCCCGGAGCAGTCCACCCGTCATGGCGATGCCTTCCCTGCTGATGCCGGCGAGGAGCGCGAGGGCCTGCAACGCGCCCACGATCGCCGCGGTCGGCACGTCGATCCGCGCCAGCTCGTGCTCGGCCGCCTCGTCCATGGGCACGATCCGCTCGTCGCGCAGCCTGCGTACCCGGGAGGACGGGCGCGCCGTGGAGGATTCTTCGTCGCCATCGCCGCCCGCGTCGGTCGACCGGGGCCCCGGCACCACCGCGTGACTGGGACGCGGGTGGCGCACGAACCACTCGCCGAGGAAGAGGATGCCCCCGTTCGCGACGAGGAAGATGGCCGCCGCGAGGGGCTTGGCGAACAGGACTCGGAACTCGTGCTCGAAGGCGACTCCGAGCGCGCCCACCGGCACGGTCGCGATCACGATCAGCCAGGCCAGCCGTTCTTCGTCGGTCGAGATGCGGCGGTGCACCAGCGTCCGGACGAAGGCGACGACGAGACGGACCCACTCGCGGAAGTAGAAGCCGATCAGCACCGCCGCGGTGGCGAGGTGGAGCCCGACCACGAAGGCGAGGTACGGGCTCTCCGCCGTCGACTCCTGCTGGACGAGCGTCGCCCACGTGCCACCGATCCACTCCGGGACGAGCACGGTGTGACCGAGGCTCGAGACCGGGAACAGCTCGGTCAGTCCCTGGACGAGGCCGATGACGATGGCCTGCAGGAAGTTCATGTGGTACACGTGCGCGCTGGCGATCGGCATGGGGCGCCTCCGGTGCGACGGCGGCTGGGCGCTCGGGCAGCTGCACGGTATAACCCCATCGAAGGGTCGGCGAGGACCCATTGGTACGCTTGGGCGGGTGGGGTCGACCCGCGACCTGCTGCACGAGGACGAGGAGGTCCTCGCCGACGTCCGCCCCCATCCGGTGGTGGTGATCGGTCCGGTGCTCCTCCTCGTGGTCGCCGTGGCGGGCGCCGTCACGATCGCGATCCGCTACCCGGACGCGCCGGTCGCCGTTGCGTGGCTGCTCGCGGCGATGGTCGTGCTCCCCGCACTGTGGGTCCTCGCCCGGATGCTCCGTTGGCGGTCCGCACGGTTCACCGTGACCACGAGCCGGCTGCTCTACCGGCGCGGCGTCGTGGGGCGCGACGTGGTCCAGCTCCGCCTCCAGCGCGTCGCCGAGGTCCACTGCAGCCAGTCACTCGGCGGCCGGCTGATCGGCTGCGGCAGGCTGGTCTTCGAGGTGGCCGGTGGCGACGGGCCGCTCGTGGTCGAGGACGTGCCGTGGCCCCGGCGGCTCCAACGCGTGATCAACGCGCAGCTCGATCGGTTCGACTTCCCCTACTGGGGCCACGGGGGTCCCCCGCCCGGCTACGGCGGTCGCCCCGTCTACGACGCGTACGCCGCGGCGCCGACGGCCCAGGCCCAGGTGGTACCGCGCGCCGGCGGCGCGTCGTGGGAGCCGACAGCGGCCACCGGGCACGCCGGACCAGCGGCGGGGCCCACCGGGCGACGGGTCACGGCCGGCACGACGGGGAAGACCGGGCCCACCTCGCAGCGGGGTCCGCGCGGCGGACGATCACGATCGTGGACCGACACGCCGCCGCGCGGCGTCCTGTTCGACGACGACGCCGACGGGACGATTCCGGTGCAGATCCTCCAGCTCGACGAGCTCCGCCGGCGCGGCATCCTCTCGGAGGAGGAGTTCGCGGCCAAGAAGGCGGAGCTCCTCGACCGGCTCTGAGCTTCCGCTCCTCGGTGTCCCACCGGCCGGAGCTGCGGGACGTGGTCGCGGTCCCGACCGGCGCGCCCCGGTTGCCTGCGTCGGACGTGGAGGGACGGGACCTCACGGGCCACCGCCGCACGCTCCGGCTCGCGTCGCCCGGTCGCTGGACCCTCCTCCTCTTCCTCGGCTCGAACTGCGACGGCTGCCTCCCGTTCTGGACGGTCCCGCGTACGCCGACGGTGTGCGGCCTCGAGCCGGACGACGAGGCGGTCGTGGTCACCCGCGGGCCCGACGAAGAGGAGCCGGAGGCGCTCGCCGCCATGATCGGCGCGCCTGCCGGCGGGGACCCCGCCGACGCGGACGTGTCCCAGCTCCTCGTCATGTCCGCCGAGGCGTGGCGCATCTACCGTGTGCACGGCGCCCCGTTCTTCGTCCTCCTCGATGGCGCGGGGGTGGCGACCGAGGGCGTGGCGTGGAGCGTCGAGCAGCTCGCGGCGGACGTGGCACGCGCACGACGGCCGGGGGCCGGGGAGGCGGCGCGCGGTCCGCGTGTGGGACGCTGACCGGCCCGATGGACTCCGAGCTCTTCACCGTCAGAACGGACGACCGGACGGTCACCGACGTCACCGGGGTGATCGCCGCCTTTTGTGCGGAGCGGGGCGACGGGCTCTGCCATGTGCTGGCACCGCACGCCACCGCAGGTCTTGCGCTCATGGAGACGGGCGCCGGCTCGGAGCACGACCTCGAGGTCCTGCTCGATCGGTTGCTTCCCCGCGACGACCGCTACCGGCACCGGCACGGGTCGGCGGGCCACGGCGCGGACCACCTGCTGCCGGTGGTCGTCTGCCCATCGTTGACGCTCCCCGTGCAGGACGGCCGACTTCTGCTCGGCACGTGGCAGTCGGTGGTGCTCGTCGACACGAACCCGGACAACCCGAACCGTCAGATCCGCTGCAGCTGGCTGGGAGCGGCGGGCAGAGCGTGAGCACCACGGTCAGAGCGTTCGAGAGTCACACCCCCCTGCCATGCTGACGCCGAAGAGCGACGGAGAGCGGCACGGAGAGCGGCACGGAGAGCGGCAGCGGCATGGAGAACGGCACCGACGGTGCCGCGCGAATAAAGGGGACGGCGATGGACACGATCACGGTGGAGTGCGACTCCTGCGTGATGCAAGGGACGGGAGCGTGCGAGGACTGCGTGGTCACGTTCCTGCTCGGTCGGGAGCCCGATGACGCGGTGGTCATCGACGCCGAAGAGGCCCGGGCCATGCGGATGCTCGAGCAGGCGGGACTGCTGCCGTCCCTCAGGTTCCAGGGCGACGCAGGCTGACCGAGCGCGCGGCGGGCGGCCGAACGCGCGGCGTGCCGAGGGCCGGCGCACGAGGGGAGGGTGCACGTGAGCCTGCGTCCGCACCTGCTGGTCACCAACGACTTCCCCCCGAAGGTGGGCGGCATCCAGGCCTACCTGTGGGAGCTCTGGCGGCGGCTCGACCCCAAGACCTTCGTCGTGCTCTCGGCGCGCTCTCACCCGGACGCCGACGGTTTCGATCGGGCCGCCGCAGCACAGGGGATCCGGGTCGAACGGGTGCCCGGGCGGCTCCTCTACCTCCCGACGCTCTCGGCCCGCGCCCGGATCCTCTCCCTGGCGTCGGAGGTGGGGGCGACGCTCGTCCTCCTCGACCCCGTCGTGCCCCTCGGGCTGCTCGGCCCACGGCTGGGGCTTCCCTACGGGGTCGTCCTCCACGGGGCGGAGGTCGCCGTTCCGGCGCGACTGCCCGTGACGCGCAGCCTCCTCGCGCGGGTGCTCGAAGGCTCGTCGCTCGTCGTGTCGGCGGGCCGCTATCCGGCGTCCGAGGCGGACCGGGCGCTCGGTGGCGGGATCCCCCTCGGTCGCGCCAGCAGCGGCTCCGGGCGAGAGCCGCACCGCTCCGTCATCGAGGTGCCGCCGGGAGTCGACTGCGTCCGGTACGCCCCGTTCGACGCCGACGCCCGCGTCGCCGCGCGCCTCCGGCTCGGCCTGCCGGTCGACGCGCCGGTCGTCGTGAGCGTGAGCCGTCTCGTGCCGCGCAAGGGCATGGACGTCCTCATCGAGGCGGTGCACCGTCTGCGCGTGTCCTACCCGGAGCTGCTGCTCGCGATCGCCGGCACCGGTCGGGAGGCGGAACGTCTCTGCGCCCAGGCCGGGCGCGACGGCGCGCCGGTCCGTTTCTACGGGCGCGTGAGCGAGGACGACAAGCGGGCGCTGCTCGCCTCGGCCGACGTCTTCGCCATGGCGTGCCGCAGCCGTTGGTGGGGTCTCGAGGAGGAGGGCTTCGGCATTGTCTACCTCGAGGCTGCCGCGTCCGGCACGCCGCAAGTCGCAGGAGACAGCGGCGGCGCGGCGGAAGCCGTCCAGGACGGCGTGACCGGCATCGTGGTGCGCAGGCCCGAGGACCCGGGCGACGTGGCCGGCGCGCTCCGCCGCATCCTCGCCGACA
>JASHYA010000045.1 GCA_030043315.1 Acidimicrobiales bacterium | reverse complement strand
GACCACAGTCGGTGCCTCCCTCACCACATTCTTGAAGGTGACAGGCCACACAGGGATCGGAAAGACAACCGGAAAGACCATCACGAACCTCACGATCCTCGGCGGCCCGCTCGCGGTGAGCACAGCCGTCGTCACCCAGATGGAAACAGACCTCGCGCATTGAGAGACGCCAGCGGCACCGTCTCGCCCGGCCGTCCCAGGCCTGGTGCCGTCGGACGGGAGGGAAGTCCGCGGTGAGTTGGGAGCAAGGCGGCGACCCGAAAGCCGCCGAGAACTGCTGAGCGCCGGTCCAAAGCCACCCGGAGCGGCCCAGCGCCCGACGCCCGACCGAGCACCCGCCCCGTCAGGACCCCGCCGGAGTGACCTGGGCCGCGTTCGCGACCGACGGCTCCAACTTGCCCGCAGGGCCCTGCCCGAACAGCCGGAGGAGGTTCCCGGTGATCCGCGCGACCTCGGTGGCGGGGCAGGGGCCAGGTGCCTTCTCGCAGACTGTGAGCCGCGAGATCCAGCTCACGGTCCCGCTCTCGAAGATCCCGGCCTTGCTCGCCGGGTCCGTGTAGTAGGTCATGTCCGAGTACGTGTCGCCGTCCCACTCCCCCTGGTTCGTGTACGAGCTCGTGAGCGGGATCGGCGAGTGGCCGAGCACCTGGAGGTCGGTCGGCGACGCTGTGGGGTCGACGTGCTGGATGTCCGAACGGACGACGTCGGGGACCGCCGACCCGTCCTTCAGGCCGGTCCCGTCGAAGATCCACGAGGAGGCGTCATACACGACGAAGGGGAGCGCCGCCGCGTCTGTGTCCACGTAGCCGCTGTACTCCCCCCCGATGAGACCTGTCGGTGGGGAGCTGACCGGCGGTGTGGCGAAGGTGTTCCCGGTGACTGTGGCTGTGTGCCCGGTCCCGTTGGTCGGGTCCTCTGTCGATGTGCGGTAGTCGACCTCCTCGCGGTCGATGCCGATCGGCGAGGACTGGAGGCGCGCGTGGCGCACCATCGGCGCGGCGCCCATGAAGGCGACGTTCACGCCGTGCGCTATTGCGCCTTCGACGGCGTTCCTCTCGATCGTCGTCCACGTCTCGTCGTGGCCGGGCGAGATGTACACCCTGTGGCGCAGGACGATGGACGGGTGCTCCGAGACGGTGACGTCGGTGACGTAGGCGGCGTCGAGCCCGTGCTCCTCCATGAAGCGGACGAGTGGGTACTCGTCACCGAGGAAGTCCGACGCCCCCTCCCCTGTTGCCATCGGCCGGTCGAACGAGACGATACGCGCGCGGTTGCACGGCGGGTAGGAACCGGTCTGGCCGAGGGTGCACGCACCCTGGCCTTCGTAGTACGAGTAGCCGCCGTAGGTGTTCCACCCCTCCTCGGTGAGGCTGCGCGCGACCACAAGGTAGGTGGCGGTGCTCGACGGGTTCCAGACGGTGAGCAGCACGTAGCTCTGCTGGCCCCCGCTCCCGACGAGCTTCAAGAGGTAGTCGCCCTGCACGAACGCATCGGTGACGTGCATGGTGAGCGAGCGGTGCCAGTCGTCGCAGGTCACCATGTTCACGCCCGGGGTGACGGTGCAGGCCGGCTGGACCTGGCCGCGCTCGGGCTTCGACTCCCAGATCTGCCGCGCACCCTTCCCCTGGTAGTAGCCCATCCGGTAGGCGATGACGCGAAACGTCGTCGCTGTCGTCGTCACGTACAGCCCGACGTTCTGACCCGCGGCGGCGTACGTCGTGCTGGCCCAGCCCTGGATCGAGCCGGTCGCCGGCTGGTGGGTGATCTCCCAGGCGGTGGTGCCGGGCTTGCGGTTCTCGGCGACGATCGCAGGTGAGACCACGCCGTCGGGCCCGAGGTAGTCCTTCGGCGGCGCATGGTGACGCCCGGAGCCGCGCGTCGCCGCCGACGTCGGCGCGGCGGCCCTCGACGCCGCGGTCGTCGATTTGGCGGGGCCGGGTGCACCACCCCCCACCTGGCTCAGGCCGAACCCCACCCCGCCGGCGGCGACGGCCAGCACCACCAGCGCGGCGGTACGCCGGCGTGCACGCCGGCGTCTGCGTCGTCGACGCTCTCCTTCCGGCGCCACGTCCCGATGATGTCACCCGGTCAGTCCCTGCATGCGCCGGGCCTGCCCGCTCCGCATGCCGCCGACCGAGGCAGATGTGCCGGCCCGAGGAGCGCCGCGTCGAACGGTTCCGGGCGACGGGAGGCCTCGACGACCCTCAGGTCTGGACGTGTCCAGCTCCCCCACATCGACTCGAAGCCGGTGGCCGAAGGCGCTCCCGCCGGCTGGGGGGCGGAACGGGTCAGACCCTTCGTCAACGCGAGCAATTTCGTGGACCGTGTGGAGCCGCCACATCGGGAATGCCCTGGCCTTCGACGGCGATCTCGGCGCAGCTGGCACCCA
Organism: Acidimicrobiales bacterium; assembly: GCA_030043315.1. Taxonomy (GTDB): domain Bacteria; phylum Actinomycetota; class Acidimicrobiia; order Acidimicrobiales; family RAAP-2; genus JAJYVT01. The sequence continues at coordinate 3,118 of JASHYA010000045.1, read as the reverse complement.
GAGCCAACGCACCGGGCGATTTCCACAATTTTGACGATGATCGGGTCGGTCTCGGCGACCTACAACGGATCCTGCGGAGGTCTGCCGCCCCCCCAGGGCAGCCAATCTCCGGCACTGGGCGTACCTCAGGTCGCCGCTAGAACCGGGAGACGCTGTCGCGCCCGATCGCAAGCAAGTGCCCACCGGTCGATGCAAGGGTGCCCGACCGGTGGGCGGACCCAGGAAAGGACCTGAATCAATGATGAGACTATCCCGTCGACTCGCCCTCTGGGGCGGCGCCGCGGCAATCGCTGCCGGCGGCTTCGCGTTCATGGCGAGCGGCGTCACCAACGCCTCGAGCGCGTCGGAGGGCGATGGCGGAGTCACCGGCTATACGGCCAGCGGCATCCACTACACACTCGGCAGCACAAACACATGTGTCAACACCAACGACGGCGGGAACCAGGAGTCGTTCCTGTGCGCGCTGACGTTCACCTTGACGTCCGTTGCCGTCACAACGACTGCGAGCACCGTCCCGGCTCACGTCGAGGCATACCTGGAGAAGGACACACCGACAAAGAAGGAAATCACAGGCACCAATAGCTTCACCTCCTGCAGCCTCGTGGGGACCTGGACGGACGGTAACGGAACCACACCCGGTCACGGCACATACAAGTGCACATTCCTGAGTACTGAGGTTCTTGGGACAGGCGCTCACGAGTGGCACATCGCCACAATCGGCAACGTCGACATCGAGGCCAACCAGTAGGAGCGCAGCAACGCGAGGAGCGCATTGCCGGGGCGGGCTCTGCCCGCCCCGGCACGGTCCTCGTTCGACAGCGCCAGACACGAGAAAGGGTCGATCATCGTGAGGAGAACCCGTCGAAAGATGGCGCTGGCGGTGGTCACGGCCATGCTGGCGACCGCGGGGCTCGCGTACATGGCCTCGGGAGGGGTGTCGCCGAGCAGCGCCGGGGAAGGATCCGGCCACGTGCACGTCACGACGAGCCACACAGTGGTCTCCGTGACGTCGACAACGATTCCCGTGCCTTGACCGGGCGCGGGTCCCGCCCCTTGCCCGTTGGACGATGACGCTCGTCGGCACCGTCCCGCGCCCCGTCGGCGGCACCACAACGGGTGCCGGGGGCACCACCGAACCGGAACGTCTCGCGAGGCCTCCACGCCTCCGCTCGACCGCGCGTATGAGCCGTGTGCTCGGGAAGCTGTTGCTCCTGGCCGCGGTCGCGGTCGCCTTGGTCTGGACCGGGCTGCTCCCCCAGCAGCTCGGCGGACGGATGTCCTACGTGATCACCACAGGGATCAGCATGCTGCCGTTGTTCCACGCAGGGGACCTGGTGGTGATCCGCCGTGAGCCTTCCTACTACGTGGGCGAGGTGGCCGCCTTCGACAACCGCCAGCTCCACGTGGTCGTCCTCCACCGCATCGTCGCGATCCGGGGCGACCGGTACGTGTTCAAGGGAGACAACAACACCTGGGACACAACGTACGAGCCGACCAAGGCCCAGATCGTGGGCGCAGCATGGTTGCACCTGCGCGGTGCGGGTCGGATACTGCTCGACCTGCGGATCCCCGGCGTCGCCGCGGCGCTGCTGGCCGTGCTCTGGCTCTACTCGTTCTGGCCGAAGGCACGGACCAGGCGTGAACGAAGGAGGCACCGCCATGCCGCGTAGCAGCGCAGACCGCCCGGCTGGTGCCAGATCGGGTCGGAGGTACGGACTGGATGTCGTGATCGTCTGCCTCCTCGTTGCCGTTGCCGCCGCGGTCGCCGCCGGATTTGCCTGGACCAGACCGACCACGGCCGCGGGTTCCCTGCCCTATCGGCAGGTGGGTCAGCTCTCGTACGCTGCGCCTGCGAGGTCCGACTCGGTCTACGGCCCCGCCGGGCTGTCGACCGGCCAGCCGATCTACACCGACATCGTCGGAGCCGTCCGGGTCACCTACGACTACCGGTTCTCGACCTCGGTTGCGACGCACCTGTCCGGGACCGAGCAGCTCGTCGCGAACTTGAGCAACGGTCAGGGCATCACGCGCACAGTCCCGCTCCAACCACCTACGCCCTTCCTCGGGGACCATTTCTCGACGACGGGGACGCTCCGTCTCGCGGCACTCGAGGCGGTCGCGAAGAGCTTTGCGAGCGCGACCGGCGACGCCGGCGTCGGGAGCTACGCGGTCGACATCGCGCCCCACGTCGCGATAAACGGTGACCTCGGCTCGCTGCCGCTGAAGACCACCTTCAACCCGTCCACGCCGTTCTTGCTGACCGCGACGACGCTGTCGCCGACGTCCATCTCGCAGGGCACAGCCTCGGCACCAGCACCTCTCCACCAGTTCCGTTCGGCGTCGATCGGGTCCCTCCTCCGGCCGGAGGCGCGTTCGAACAGGCTGCTCGGGCTCCCGGTGCGCACCGTCCGCTTCGGCGCTCTGGCGATCTTCGTCGTCGCGGCGATCGCGTTGGTGTTGCTCGGCAGGCCGATCCTCGAGGACGTGACCTCCGACGACGAGCGAGTTCGCGTCGAATCCCGCTACGGGACGTCTCTCGTGCAGATCCAGGCCCTGCCTTCACTGCCCGTGGTGGAGCTGGGGTCCTTCACAGGTTTGTCCCAGGTGGCTCGCAAGCTCGAGTGCCCGATCTTGCACCTGCAGGGCGCAGGAGAGGTCTCGTACGCGGTGGTCGACAACGGCACCCTCTATCGCTACCGGTTCACGTCCGGGCACGGAGCGAGCCAGAACGGGCGCGTACCGGTGCACGCGTCGCAGCAGTGACGTTGTAGAGCATCGACGAGCCAGAAGGGCGAGTCGCGAGCTGTCAGCAGGCTCCGGGACGCCATCCGACGCGTGATGCCAGGGCGACGGCCTCGATCTGGCTGTTCACATCCAGCTTCACGAGGATGCCGTGGACCTGTGATCGGACCGTGGCTTCCGTGACGTAGGACTCCGCAGCGATCGCCCTCACCTGCTTGCCTTCCATCAGCATTGCCAGCACCGATGCCTCGCGAGGCGTCAGCCGGGTGAACGGCGCGAGCGTGGCCGCGTTCGACGCTCTCCATCGACTCCACTGCGTGATGAGGCGGAGGCGCTCGTCATCGTCCACAGGTCGGGCACCTCCGGCGACCGCGGC
>JASHYA010000044.1 GCA_030043315.1 Acidimicrobiales bacterium | reverse complement strand
TGCGTCCGGTCCCTGCGCCCGACGCCGCAGACGGTGCTGGTCGAGGCGCAGGCGGGGAGGTTCCAGCGGAAGGCGGGGCTGCTCGAGACGGCGGCGCGCGGGGCGCGGCCGGTGTCGGAGACGGCGAGGACCGCGTCCTCACCGCCGCGAACGTCGTCACCACGCTGCGACTCGCCGGGGTCGGCGTGTTCGTCTGGTTGCTCTTCGGGGCCGGAGACCAGACGGCCGCGGCGGTGCTGCTCGCCGTGCTCGGCGCCACGGACTGGGTGGACGGCCAGCTCGCGCGCCGTCTCCACCAGGTATCCCGGATCGGGAAGGTCCTCGACCCGGCTGTCGATCGGGTGCTGGTGGGCACCGCGGTCATCGCGGTGATCGTCCACGGCGCGGTGCCTCTTTGGTTCGGCGTCCTCACCGTTGCGCGCGAAGGGCTCGTCTCGGGCACCGTGCTCGTGCTCGCCGCGCTCGGTGCTCGCCGCATCGACGTGCTCTGGATCGGCAAAGCCGGCACGTTCGGTCTGATGGTGGCGTACCCGGGGTTCCTCATCAGCCACGGTGACGCCGGATGGCAGCAGCCGTTCCACGTCGCGGCGTGGGTCGCCGGCGGTGCCGGCATCGTGCTCGCCTGGGTGGCAGCGATCGCGTACCTCGTACCCGCGCGACGGGCGTTGGCGGAAGGGCGCGAGGCGCGCGCCACCGCGCGGGACGCGAGCGTCGCGGACGACGGCGACGGCGGCACTGCGGCGAGAGGGCCGATGCGAGAACCCGGGGAGGTCGGCGCATGAAGGCGGTGATCATGGCGGGCGGAGAGGGCACGCGCCTGCGGCCTCTCACGTCGAACCAACCGAAGCCGATGCTCCCGATGGCGAACGTGCCGATGATGGAGCACGTGGTGAAGCTCCTCCGCCAGCACGGCATGACGGACATCGTGGTCACCGTGGCGTTCATGGCGAACGCCATCCGCACGTACTTCGGCGACGGCTCGGAGCTCGGCGTCCGCATGGTCTACGCGACCGAAGAGACCCCGCTCGGCACCGCGGGTTCGGTGCTGAACGCGCGCGACGAGCTCGACGAGCGCTTCCTCGTGATCTCCGGGGACGTGCTCACCGACATCGACCTCGCTGCGGTGGTGGACTTCCACGAGCGAAAGGGCGCGCTCGCGACGCTCGCACTGGCCGCGGTGGAGAACCCCCTCGAGTTCGGCATCGTCATCACCAGGGAGGACGGCTCCATCGACCGGTTCTTGGAGAAGCCGACGTGGGGCCAGGTGTTCAGCGACACCATCAACACCGGCATCTACGTCCTCGAGCCCGAGATCTTCGACCACATCCCTGCCGAGCGGCCGGCGGACTTCTCGGGGGAGGTCTTCCCCGACGTGCTCGACCGCGGCCACCCGATCTTCGGCTACGTCGCCGAGGGCTACTGGGAGGACGTCGGGACGACCGAGGCGTACCTCCGCGCGCACCAGGACGTCCTCGACGGAAAGGTGCAGGTCGACGTCGGTGGATTCGAGATCCGCCCGGGGGTGTGGGTGGGGAAGGGGTGCATCATCGACCCGGCGGCGACGATCGAAGGTCCGGCCGCCGTCGCGGACAACTGCACGATCGGTGCGGGCGTCGTGCTCGGCGAGTACTCGACCCTCGGTTCGAACGTCCGGGTGGCCGACGGCGCGGAGATCCGCCGCTCGGTCGTGCACGACAACGCCTACTTCGGGCCGGGGGCGCGGGTTGCCGGCGCCGTCATCGGGCGTTCGTGCGACCTGCGGCGTGGTGCGACGTGTGAGCCGGGATCGGTGCTGGGCGAAGGATGCCTGATCGGCGCGCACGCGCACGTGCGCGGTGACGTGAAGGTCTATCCGTTCAAGACGGTCGAAACGGGCGCGGTGGTGAACTCGTCGATCGTCTGGGAGTCGCGAGGCGCGCGCACCCTGTTCGGGGGCGACGGGGTCCGCGGCATCGCCAACGTGGACATCGGCCCCGAGCTCGTGGTCAGGCTCGCCATGGCCTGGGCGTCGACGCTCGACCGGGGCATGACCATCACCGTTTCGCGGGATACCAGCCGGGCCGCAAGGGTGCTCAAGCGCGCGTTCATGATCGGCTGCAACGCCGCGGGCGTGAACGTCGAGGACCTCGAGGTGGCGACGGTCCCCGTGACGCGTCATCACATCCGTTCCTCAGGGAACCAGGGTGGCGTGACCGTCCGCCTCGCCCAGGACGACCCCCAGTCCGTGATCGTGAGGTTCTTCGACGACGAAGGGCTGGACCTCGCCGAGGGAGGTCAGCGCAAGGTCGAACGCCTTTACCACCGTGAGGACTTCCGCCGGGTGCTCGCGAGCCAGCTCGGCGACATCGACTTCCCCCCGCACGCCGTCGAGCAGTACACGAGGGACATGGTCGGCGGCGTCGACCTGTCCGCGGCCCGCTCCGCCAACATGAAGCTCGTCCTCGACCTCTCGTACGGATCGGCGAGCTTCGTCATGCCGAACCTCCTCGCCAAGCTCGACGCCGACGTGCTCGTCGTCAACCCGTACGCGCACACGACGATGGCGATGTCGGTCGACTTCGACGTGCACGCGCGACAGGTGGCTGACCTCGTGCGGGCCTCGGGCGCACAACTCGGCGCTGTCGTCGATCCGGACTGCGAGCGGCTCGTCATCGTCGACGACGCGGGAACGGTGCTCTCTGGAGACCAGGCGTTGCTCGCGTTGCTGCGCCTCGTCGTCGAGACGCGTCGGGACGTCGCGGTCGCCCTGCCGGTCGCCGTCAGCCGCTGGGCCGAGGTGATCTGCGCGGAGGCGGGCGTACCGATCGTCTTCACGAAGATGTCCCCTGCCAACGTGATGGAGGTGGCCGCGTCGGGAGAAGTCGCCTTCGCGGCCAGCCAGTCGGGCGGCTTCGTCTGGCCCGAGATCCTGCCGGCCTACGACGCCGCCGCGACGCTCGTCGAGCTCGTGTCGATGCTCTCGCTCACGAGCCAGCAGCTGTC
>JASHYA010000043.1 GCA_030043315.1 Acidimicrobiales bacterium | reverse complement strand
TTCGGTCCGTTCGCGCCCGAGGTGTACCGAGCGCCGATGTCGTACCCGTTGCGCGACCCCGAGGGCATGTCCGGGGAACAGGCCGCGGCCCGTGCGATCGAGCAGCTCTCGGTGCAGGTCGGAGCGGACAACCTCGCGTGCGTCCTGATCGAGCCGATCCAAGGGGAAGGGGGCTTCGTGGTGCCGGCGTCGGGGTTCCTCCCGGCGCTCGCCTCGTGGTGCGCGGAGCACGGGATCGTGTTCGTCGCGGACGAGATCCAGTCGGGCTTCGCCAGGACGGGAGCATGGTTCGCGTGCGAGCACGAAGGCGTCGTGCCCGACCTCGTGACGACGGCGAAGGGGATGGCCGGGGGGATGCCGCTCGCAGCCGTGACCGGCCGCGCAGAGCTCATGGACTCGGTCCACACCGGCGGCCTCGGCGGTACCTACGGAGGCAACCCGGTGGCGTGCGCCGGCGCCCTGGCGGCGATCCGCACCATGCGGGAGCTCGACCTGCCGGCGGCGGCGCGACGGATCGAGGCGCAGGTCCGGCCCCGGCTCGAGTCGATGGCGAAGCAGCACCCGGCGATCGCGGACGTGCGCGGGCGCGGCGCGATGCTCGCCATCGAGCTCGCGAGTCCCGACGGGCTGCGCCCCGACGCGAACGCCGCGCAGACGATCGCGCGTGCGTGCCACGCGAGTGGCGTGATCGTGCTCACCTGCGGGACGTGGGGCAACGTCATCCGGCTCCTCCCGCCGCTCGTCATCGACGACGCGCTCTTGGAGGAGGGAATCGACGTCCTCGAGGGGGCCGTCGGCGGAGCGCTGGGCTGAGCGGGCCCGGGACGTTCGATCAGACCGAGCAGGGAGGTGGCCGTGGCGGACATCGGATGGCTGCACGACCCGGATGAGGCTGCGCGCCGGGCCGGCGACGAAGACAAGCTCGTCCTCGTCGACTTCTTCTCGCCCACCTGAGGAGGGTGCCAGAAGCTGGGTGCCGTGACGTACCCGAACGCAGAAGTCCAAAGGACGATCGCCGGGCGTTTCGTCGGATGCCAGATCGACACCACCGACGTCGCCAACGCACCACTCGTCCGGCGGTTCCGCCAGGCGTGGACGCCCGACCTGCGCGTGCTCGACCGCGACGGCGTCGAGCTGTACCGCTGGAACGGCTACTTGCCGCCGTACGAATTCCTCGCCCAGCTGCTCGCCGCCGAAGCGCAGGGGTGGCTCCGCCTCGGGGAGAACGAGCGAGCGGCCGAAGGCTTCGCGACGGTGGTGGAGCAGCACCCGACCGCGGCGTGCGCGCCGGAGGCCCTGTACTTCCTCGGCGTGGCGCGGTACAAGGCATCCCACGAGTCAAAGGACCTCGTCGGGGCGTGGCACGCGCTGAAGACCCGCTACCCGGAGAGCACGTGGCGCCTGCGTCAGTCGTTCAGTGAGCCGGCCTGATCACGGGTCGCCTCCCGGCCCCCGCGACGGCTACATCCTGCCGGCTTCGAGCACCCGGGCCAAGAACCGCTTGGTCCGCTCGTCTTGGGGTGCGTCGAACACCTGCCGAGGCGGCCCGTCTTCGACGATGACGCCGTCCTCGAGGAAGACGATGCGCGTCGCCGTCTCGCGGGCGAACCCCATCTCGTGGGTCGCGATGAGCATGGTCATCCCACCGGATGCGAGCTCGCGGATGACGTCGAGGACCTCGCCGACAAGCTCGGGGTCCAACGCGCTCGTGACCTCGTCGAGCAACACGAGCTTCGGGTGCATGGCGAGCGCCCTGATGATGGCCACGCGCTGCTGCTGACCGCCCGAGAGGCGGTCCGGGTAGTCGTGCGCCTTGTCGGCGAGCCCGAACCTGGCAAGGAGGGCCATGGCCTCCTCCTCCGCATCGGCCGGCGCCGTCCCGAGGGCCTTCACCGGCGCGAGCGTCACGTTCCGCAGCACACGCAGGTGCGGGAAGAGGTTGTACGACTGGAAGACCATCCCCATCTGACGTCGCACAAGGACCTCGTCTATCTCCTGACGCGTCACGTCGTGGCCGAAGAAGACGATCCGGCCAGCGTCGACCGTCTCGAGCAGGTCCACGCACCGCAGGAGCGTGGACTTTCCCGAGCCCGATGCGCCGATGAGGCAGATCACCTGGTGGGTGTCGACGGCGAGGTCGATACCCTTCAGCACCTCGTTCGCACCGAAGGCCTTGTGGACGCCCTCGATGCGCAGCGCGGTGCCGGCAGCTCCGCCGGCGGTGCCCCGCTCCGCACCGTCGAAGCGCGCGCCGGCGAGGCTCACGTCGCCCCCGCGAGCCGGCGCGCGCGGTCCCGCGCGATCAGATGGTCGGTGAAGCGCGCGAGCGGGATGGTGAGGACGAGGAAGAGGGCCGCGGCGACGGTGTAGCCCGAGTAGTTGAAGACGGTGCTCGAGTAGATCTCCGCGGCGCGGTTCGCCTCGATGACCGCGCCCAGCACCGCGACCAGCGCGGTGTCCTTCTGGAGGCTGACGAATGTGTTCAGGAGGGGAGGGATGATGGTCCGCACCGCCTGGGGCAGCACGACGTGGCGCATCGCGGTACGCGGACGGAGTCCGAGCGAGCGGGCAGAGGCGATCTGGCTCAGCGGGACGGAGTTCAGGCCCGCGCGGTACACCTCGGAGACGTAGGCGCTGTAGCTGAGCACGAGAGCGAGCACGCCGTAGACGAACGCCGACTGGGACGACACGAAGGGGAGATACAGGGCGGGGAGGCCGAAGCCGATCGCCAGAATGACCAGGATGAGGGGTACCCCCCGGAAGAAATCGACGTAGGCGACGGCGATCATCCGCAACGGGAACAGGAAGGCCGATTTCGACTGGCGGATCAGTGCCACCACCAGCGCCAGCACCAGGATGAGGACCTCGCCGATCATGAACATCTCGATGTTCACGACGATCGCCTCGCCGACGGAGTAGAAGCCCTTGTGCGGGTCGCCGAGGAACGCCTGCCACATGTCGTGGAAGTCGAAGTAGGTCGAGCGGACCTGGCGGCTCCCAGGTGCCAGGAGGAACGCCACGACGATCGCTGCCAGCACGACCAGGGTGCTGACCGTCGACGTGACGACGGCGCCGCGTGGCGAGCGAAGGAGGCGGCCTCTACGGCTCCGGAAGAAGTCCGGGACTTGCTCCTCCTCCGTACCGGGGGTCGCCGGGCCCGCGGTGTCGCCCTCCATCCCCGGTCGTCCATCCGGTCCGAGCAGGGGGGGTCTCGTCACGCCCGTGCCAAGGTGCCCTTCGGCACGATCGCCCTCCTGCTCAGGGCTTGATGACGGGGATCGACGTGTAGACGCCCAGGTACTTCTTCACCAGCTTGTGCAGCACGCCGGCCTTCTTCAGGTGGTCGATCGCCTTGTCGACACACTTCACGAGCTTGTCGCCCTTCTGGAACAACAGCCCGTAGTGCTGGCCCGACGCCGGGAACTGCCCCACCACCACGGCGTGGGGGATCTCTGTTTCCGCGATGTACTGGGACGTGGGCGTGTCTGTGACGAACGCGGCGATCCGATGGTCTTGAAGTGCCGACTTGACGTCGTTCAGGGTTGTGAACGTCTCGGGCACGTGGGTCGGCTGGATCGTCGAGTTGATGTACTGGAGGGCCGTCGTCCCGATCTCCTCGCCGTAGACGTAGCCCTTCAGCGCAGCCGGCGTGTGATCTTTGACGATCGCCGTTCCCTTCAGCGCGACGAGTGCCTCGTCGTCTGTGTAGTACCCGCTGCTGAAGGTCACCGCCTTTGCCCGTGTCTTCGTCACCGAGATCTCGTTGATGTCGAAGTCGAAGTGCTTCGGGCCGGGTGCGTACGACGCGTTGAATGTCTCGACGACCCAGTTGACATTCGCGGCTTTGAAACCGAGCTGCTTCGCGACCGCGTAGGCGACGGCACTCTCGTACCCCCTCCCGTTCGAAGGCTTGTTGCCCTCGAACCACGGCGGATAGGCGGGGGCGTCCGTCGCGATCGTGAGGTGCCCAGGCGAATAGAGGAAGGGCTGGATAGCGGAGTACGAGCAGGAGTTGAGCTGCGCCGTGTTCCCCGGTCCCTGGGCGTCGGGTAAGGCGGAGCTCGCGACGGCGAACCCCCCCGCCCCCAGCCCGGCACCGGCGACCAGCAGCGCACCCGCGATCGCGAGGCGTCGGAACGTCATCTGGAGAACGCTACCTCAGCACCCGCAGCGAGAGTCCGCGTGGCTCCCCCGACTCGACCTCCCAGCACCCCGGGGGCCGTGCGGCGTCAGCCGACGAACCCGCCGCCCGGAAAGCCACCCAGGGGCCACCGCCTGGCCCGCCTTCCACCGAGCGAGCGGAGGCCCGCGCCTCGTCTCGCACCGAGCGCAGCGTCTCGTCTCGCACGGAGTGCAGCCTCTCGTCTCGCACGGAGTGCAGCCTCTCGTC
>JASHYA010000042.1 GCA_030043315.1 Acidimicrobiales bacterium | reverse complement strand
TGTACGCGTCGCACACCTTCCTCGAGGAAGGTGACCCGGCATGGCATCTGGAGCTCCTCGCGCCGGTGCTCGCGCGCGGCGTGCGGATGGTCAAGCTCCGGATCGGCCCGGAGTGGAAAGAGGATCTCGGCGCGCTCGCGGCCGTGCGGGCAGGTCTTCCCCCCGACGTCGAGGTGACCGTCGACGGCAGCGAGATCTTCACCGTCCCGACGGCGCTCGAGGTGGCGGCCGCGCTGGCGGACCTCGGCGTGCGGTGGTTCGAGGAGCCGGTGCCCCAGGTCCGCAGGCGGGCGATCGAGGAGCTCGTGCGGCGCTCCCCGGTGGCGATCGCCTACGGCGAGCACCTCTTCGGGCTCGACGACGCGATCGACGTCCTCGAACGCGGCCCGGTCGGTGTGCTCCAGCCCGACGCCGCCACGTGCGGGGGGATCGGTCCAGCTCGGGCGATGGCGCAGCTCGCGGCCGCCTACGGTGCCCGGGTCGCGCTCCACCACGCGGCGGGTCCCGTCTCGCTCGCGGCCAACCTGCACGTCGCGGCCACGGTCCACGGCGTTCAGGGGGTGGAGTACTCCCACATCCTGTCGGCAGGGTGGGAGGTGGGCACCGGGGCAGCTTTCGGCCTCGACGCGATCCGCGACGGCTTTCTGGACGTGCCGGACTCGCCGGGGCTCGGAGCCGGTATCGACGAGGACCTCGCGGCGAAGTACCCCTACGGCATCGACCCGAAGAGGGTCGCCGGCTCCCGCGGCGGCCTTCCTGACCGCTTCGTCGGCGACCGGTAGCGAGCACGTACGCGTACGCGTAGGTGTCGTCCGCCGTGCACGTCATCCCGTGCCATCCCAGGGACCCGAGAGATCCGTTTTGATGTGAGTCATGCGAGTGATGTGAACGATGCGAGAGCTGGAGGTGGAGCGATGGCAGGGTTCGAGGGGCAGAAGGGACGCTCGATGGGGGAGTTCAGCCCCGACTACCTGAGCTACCTCGACGGCTTCGTCCGACGCGACCTCGACGAGGTGCCCGGGCGCGTCGTCACGCAGCTGCGGCTGCTCGAGCCGATCGTCGAGGGGATGGAGGTGAACCAGCTGGAGCACTCGTTGCAGACGGCGACGCGCGCCGAGCGCGCCGGTGCCACACTCGACATCGTGGTGGCGGCCCTCGTCCACGACGTCGGAAAGACGATCTCCAACGAGAACCATCCGGCGATCGCCGCCGAGATCGCACGGCCGTGGCTGAGCGAGGAAGCCTGCTGGGTGATCTCGGTCCACCAGGATTTCCAGGGCATCCACTACTTCGGTCTCATGGGCATCGATCCGATGCTCCGCCGGCGCCACGCGAGCCACCCCTGGTACGAGTTGGCGGAACGGTTCGTCGACGACTGGGACAACCACGCCTTCGATCCCGACTACGCCACCCTTCCCCTCGAGCACTTCGTCCCGATGGTGGACGAGGTCTTCAGCCGCACGGCACGGCGGCCCCCCTGGCTCACGCCGTGCTCGGCGACGTCGTCGGAGCCGGCGTCGCCGGCGTCAGCTCGCGGGTCGTGACGAGCCCGCGCTGACGCGGTGAGGAGCGCGTCGCCGGGACGCGCGCCGAGTGGCGGGGGATTCAGTCCCCGTGTCAGTCCCCGTGCACGACCGGCCAGCGCACCGCAGGCCGCAGGCCCGCCCTCGCCATGAGGTCCGCAGACCGCTGCCGTGCCTCTTCGACGAGCGCCGGCTCGTCGACCGTCAGACACCGGCCGTCCTCGACCACGAGGCGCCCGTCGACGACGACGTGGCGGACGTGCCGCCCGTCGCTCGACCACACGAGGGCGAGCGCGGGGTCGCCGGAGCCGCTCCAGTGCGGCCTCGCGTGCTCGAAGACGACGAGGTCCGCCTTCTTGCCCGGCTCGATCGAGCCGATCCGGTCCGCCATCCCGATGGCCTCCGCGCCCGCACACGTCGCGAGCTCCAACGCGTCGTGCGCGCTGAAGAAGGTCGGGTCGACTCGCTGGTCCTTGGCGATCCCGGCGGCCAGGGCCGCAGTGCGCAAGACGTCCACCGAGTCCGACGCGTTCACCCCGTCGCACCCGAGGGCGACGCGACCGCCGCGCCGGACGATCTCGCCGTGGCGACCCTGGCCGGTCACGCCTTGGCCCAGCCGGAGGTAGGCCCACGGGCAGTAGGCGATCGCGGTCCTCGTGGCCAGCACCGCGTCGATCTCCTCGTCGTCCAGCCACACGCCGTGACCCAGCAGCAGGTGTGGACCGAGCACGCCGAGCCGCTCCAGGTGGACGGCGGGACGCCTGCCGTGGCGGGCGAGGTACACCTCCGGGTCCGAGGACGTCGGAGAGAGGTGCATCGTCATGCCCACACCCCGCTCCCGCGCGAGGTCCGACGCGCCCCGCAGGAGCTCGTCGGAGGCGAGGCTGTGGCCGATCAGGGTGACCCACCCCTCGACCCGGCCGCCCCCCGGGTGCGCGTCGAGCACCTCGTCCAGCCGACGGAGGATCTCCGGCGCGGGCGCGTGCAGCGGGCCTTCGACGGTGTCCCAGGCCCACGTGCCCACCGTGGCGCGGATGCCGGATGCTTCGAGACCGGCGGCCACCGCCTCCGGGTGCGTCACGGTCCCCGGCTCGACGAGCGTGGTCGTGCCCGCCCGGAGGCTCTCTGCGGCGACGAGCAGCGCGGAGAGCTCCTCGTCACGCGCCCGCTCGTGTTCGTGCATCGGCACGGACCAGAAGAAGATGGGCTCGCCCGGCGGCATGTCGTCCTGGATGCAGCTCCACGCCAGCGGGCCGCCCGTCACGTGCTGGTGCGCGTTCACCAAGCCGGGCGTCACCACACCGCCCCCCGCGTCGATCGTCCGTCCCGCCGCAAAGCGCGACCGGAGCGACGCCGTACCGCCGACCGCGACGACCTCGGTACCGGCGACCGCAACGGCCCCTCGCTCGATGATTCTTCGCTCGGCGTCCATCGTGACCAGACGGGCGTTGGTGACGAGCAGGTCGACGACGGCGCGCTCGCCGGTGGTCGTGTCGCGCGCTTCGGTGTCCGATGGCATCGTGAGCTCCTCCGTCCAGGCGCCGTTCCCGACCGGTACGGTATACAGCGAGATGAGATTCCGCATGCTGAGACGCCCCGTGGCAGTCGACCGCACGCCCGAGACCCAGTGAGAGCCGGAGACGTCCCATGAGAGACCGCGGATGAGAGTCGTCCAGCACGCTGCCTACGGCGGGCCCGAGGTGCTCGAGACGGTCGAGGCCCCGGACCCCGAGCCCGGTGCGGGCGACGTGGTCGTCGCGGTGCGGTCGGTGGCGCTGAACCGCTTGGACGTCCTGCAGCGCGAAGGGCCGCCGCTGCTCCCGGGCTTCTCGTTGCCCCACGTCGCCGGCATGGACGTCGCCGGGGACGTCGTCGCCGTCGGCGGCGGCGTCGGTGACCCGGTGGTGGGGGCGCGCGTGGTGGTGAAGCCCGGCGTCAGCTGCGGGACCTGCGTGGCGTGCACGCTCGGGGACGACCGGCGTTGCGCCGCGGTTCAGGTGGTCGGTGGGTCGAGATGGGGAGGGTACGCCGACCTCTGCCTCGTTCCCGCGAGCCACGTGTTCGCGCTCCCACCCCACGTCTCCTTCGACGAGGCGGCGTGCGTGCCGACCGCGCTGTCGACCGCGTGGAGGGCGGTCGTGGAGACCGGTCGGGTCGGCCCGGTGGACACGGTGGTCATCCATGGGCCGGGGAGCGGGGTGAGCATCTTCGCCGTGCAGCTGGCGAAGCGTGCCGGGGCGACCGTGGTGGTGACCGGCCGTTCGGCGACCAAGCTCGAGCGGATCAGGGAGCTCGGTGCCGACCACGTGGTCTCCGAGTCCGACGGTTCGATGGTGGACGCGGTCTTCGAGATCACCGACGGGCGGGGCGCCGACGTCGTGGTCAACCACGTGGGGACGGCGCTGTTCCCGACGTCGCTCGCCATGCTCTCCTTTGACGGCCGGCTCGTGGTCTGCGGCACGACGACGGGTGGCACGGTCGAGCTGCACCTGCCGAGCGTCTACCACGCAGGGCTGCGCGTCCTCGGCGCGGGACCGCAGAGCTACGGGTCGTTCGTCGAGATGCTCGGCACCTACTGGAAGGGCGGCTTCACGGCGGTCGTGGACAGCGAGTTCCCGCTCGAGAAGGCGGCTCTCGCCCAGGAGCGGCTGGAGTCGGGTGACGCGTTCGGCAAGATCCTCCTGCACCCGTGACACCCTCCCGGCACGCGAGCCCAGCAGCCACCGTCACCGCCTACCTCGACGCGTTGAACGCGCACGATCCTGACGCGGCCGCGGCGCTGGTTGCCGAGGACTTCTTCAACGAGCACACCGCCGCGCGCGGCCAGAGCCTGCGCGGGCGTGAGGAGTACCGCCAGCGGCTCCAAGGCTTCCTCGCGGAGATGGACGGCCTCCGCTACGAGGTGGAGGCGATGGTCTCCGAGGGGTCGACGGTCGCGATCGCCTACCGGATGTCGGCGCGGTGGACCGGCACCGGTGAGCCCCGACCCTTCAGCCTGCGCGGGGTCTTCTGGTTCGAGGTGCACGACGGGCTCGTCGCCCATCGGGTCGACTACCGCGACTCGGCGGAGTTCGAGCGCCAGGTCGGTCTCCGCTGACGAACCGCCGGGGTGACGAACGCGTCGGATTGACGACTCGGCCGGGGTGACGATCCGCCGTACCGCGCCGCAGGTATGTTCGCGCAACCGCAACCCGTCCGGCGCTGGATGGAAACGATAGGCGGCGTCCCTCCCCCGGAACAGGGCGGATGGGCCACCGGCATCCCGCTTTGTTGGACAGCATCCCGCCATTGTTGACAGCTTCCGGAGGCCGGCGGTACGCTCCCGATCCGACAAGGTCGCAGCCGAGTGGCGCGGGGGCGCTTCGACCGCCGCGTGCGACCGAGGGGAGGGAATGTCATGACGTTCAGTCGCAAGCGAGTCCGCCGGTCGATGGTGGCACTGGCCTCGGCCGGGGTCCTGGCGGCAGGCATGGTGGCGGCCACCGCGGGAGTCGTGAGCGGGCACCCCGCGAAGAACCCGTGGACATGGCCCGGCACAGCGAAGAAGGGGTACCTTCCGACGCACGAGCCAGACGTCCACGGTGGCAAGGTCAAGATCGGCCTCATCTCGGCCGGGACAATTCACGACCACGGCTACTACCAGAGCGAAGTCACAGTCATCGACGCCTACGCGAAGAAGTACCACTGGACAACGATCTTCCAGGGCAAGGTGGCGACAGCCGACGCGCTCTCCGACGCCGAGAACATGTGCTCGCAGGGGGTGGACCTGCTCGTCATCGGTGAGAGCCAGCTGGCGGCGGCGACCCCTGCCGCGATGACCAGCGTGTGCAAGGACACGCCGGTATGGATCTTCACGGCTCCGTATGTGAAGTTGACAAAGGCGTCCGAGCCGTACCTCCACGTCGCCACGACAACAGGTTCGCCGTCCACGGTCGCGACCGGCGTGGCGATGGGGCTCTGGATGAAGGCGCACCACCAGAAGGTGGCCGGCTTCGTGACGGGGCCAGCCCTCTCGTTCACCGAGGGCGCGGCGCAGGGGTACCTGGCCGGCATGCAGTACGTCACAAAGCACTTCACTCTGGACGCCGCCTTCACCGGCACACTCACAGCGTCCGGCCCCGCGGTCACGGCCGCGTCGGCGATGATCGCCAAGGGGATCAAGATGATCTTCCCCTATCTCGGTGGGGGCGCCCTCTTCTCGACGGCGAAGTACGTTGCCAGCCATGGAGGGACCTCTCCGAGCGACGGAGGCAAGTGGTGCAACCGGACAGGCGTGAAGTTCTCCATCGAGGAGGTCTACAACCCCGGCTACCTGCTCGCTCCCGCCCTCACACAGTTCGCCCACGGCAAGATGCGGGTCGGCGTGACCCAGGAGTTCGCAATGGGCGTGACCGCCGCACCGGCCGTCTCGTTCTGCCCGGGCGCGGGGGTCTCGTCGAGCCAGTCCTCCGCCTTGACGAACTTCATCAAGCAGGTCGAGACCCACAAGATCACAGCGACAGCGCTGGTCAAGAAGACGCCCATCCCGAAGTGATCGCCGTGCCAGCGGTGGCTCTCGCGTCGTGAGCATCGACGGAGCCGCCGACCTGAGCCGGATCGCCCGGACCGTTCGGACGCCGTCACCCCTCGAAGAGCCGGGTGGCGGCGTCCGCTCGTCCGGTGACGTCAGCGCCGAGCTGAGGAACGTCACCAAGAGGTTCGGGGCGGTGGTCGCCTGTCGGGACGTCAGCCTCGCCGTGCACCAGGGCGAGATCCACGGCCTGCTCGGAGAGAACGGTGCCGGGAAGTCGACGCTGATGAAGGTCCTCATCGGCCTCGTCCCGAGCGACGGCGGCGAGGTGCGCCTCAGAGGACGGCCGGTCGTCGTGAAGGACCCGGTCCATGCCGCCTCGCTCGGGCTCGCGATGGCCCAGCAGCACTTCAGCCTCGTCGAGCGCCTGAAGGTGTGGGAGAACGTGGCGCTCGCCCACCGGGGCAGGATGAGCCGGCGAGACGCCGCCCGGGTGATCGGGGAGATCGGCGAGCGCTACGGCCTCACGGCCGACCCGAACGCCCGCGTCGAAGACCTGACCGTCGGTCAGCGCCAGCGGGTGGAGCTGGTGAAGTGCCTCAGCCTCAAGCCCGACGTGCTCATCCTCGACGAGCCCACGTCGGTGCTCACGAAGGCCGAGTCGCGTGAGCTGTTCTCGGTCCTGCGTCAAGTCGTCCAGGTCGACGGACTGGCGGTGATCCTCATCAGCCACAAGCTGGACGAGGTGCTCCAGGCCACCGACGTCGTGACCATCATGCGCGACGGATCGGTGGTCGCCGAGCTGCGCACCGCTGACGCCGACGCCCACCAGCTTGCGAAGGCCATGGTCGGCAGGGACGTCCTCCTCCAGGCGGAGATGGCGGCCGTCGGCCTCCTCGACGAGGAGCTCGCCCAGGCGAGCACCCCCGACGCTCGTGCCGACGTGGGGCCCGACACGGTGCCTGACGTGGCAGGTGGTCTCGAGGCGGTGGGTCCCGCGCCGCCGGTCGAGATCCGCCCGCGGGCCCTCAGGCTGGCTGGTGTCTCCGCGCGCGGGCCGGACGGCAGGCTCCTGCTCGACCAGCTCTCCATCGAGGTCGCGCAGGGCGAGATCGTGGGCGTCGCGGGCGTGGACGGGAATGGGCAGGCGGCCATCGGTGACGTCATGAGCGGCATCCTTTCCGTCGAAGCGGGGAGGATCGAGCTCACAGGTCGTGAGGTGGCTCCGCGCGCGGTCGACCTCATCGACGCGGGCGTCGCGGTGATCCCCGAGGACCGCCACTCGTCAGGCTGCGTCCTCAGCATGTCGGTGGAGGAGAACCTCGTCGCGGTCGAGCTTGACGCGTTCCGCCGACGCACCGGGCTGCTCGACAAGAAGGCGATCCGCGCAAGGGCACGGGAGCTCATCGACACCTTCGGGATCTCCTGCCCGTCCCCGCAGGTGCGCATGTCCTCCCTCTCCGGCGGCAACCAGCAACGTGTCGTGCTCGCGCGGGAGCTTTCGCGCGATCCGCGCGTCGTCATCGCCGTGCAGCCGACGCGCGGGCTCGACGTGGGTGCGATCGAGTACATCAGCGAGCAGTTGCGCGCCGCCGCCGCGCGTGGCGCCGGGATCCTGCTCGTCTCCTCCGAGCTCGACGAGCTCGTCGCGCTCTCCCACCGGATCGCCGTCATCCACGGCGGACAGATCATCGGCGAGATGCCGCGTGGGAGGATCGACGTCGAGCGCCTCGGGCTCCTGATGGGCGGTCGCGTGGCGTGAGACGTGTGGAGGGGCGCCGCCGTCCCGGTGAGACGCGCCGATGAGCTCACTCCTGACGGCTTCCACGGTCTCGGGCGCTCAAGGGGGGGACGCGCCGGAAGACCTCCTCCCCTCGCCGAGGGTGGAGACGGCCAGGTTGGTCGGCCTCTACGTCGTCTCCGTGCTCGTCGCGCTCGGGATCATCGCCGTCCTCGTCCTCATCGTGGGGGACGACCCGTGGAGCGTCTTCAGCGCGCTGTACCAGGGAAGCGTCTCGACCCCCGGCGCCATCGGCCGGACGCTCGACGACACCGTGCCCGTGATCCTGGTTGCGCTCGGGACCCTGATCGCCGTGCGAGCCGGGATGTTCAACATCGGACAGACCGGTCAACTCGTCTTCGGCGCGATCTGCGCCGCCTTCATCGCGTTGAAGGTCCATGGACCGGGACCCCTCGTCCTCGTCCTGGCCCTTCTGTGCGGTGTGGCGGGGGGGGCGGTGTGGGCGGGACTGGCGGCGTGGCTCTACGCCTGGCGCCGGATCAACGTCGTCATCTCGACCCTGCTCCTCACGTACGTCGCGACACAGATCCTCGACTACCTCGTCTCGAGCCAGCGGTTCTTGGAGGAGCCCTCGTCGAGCGCGATCGGTGCGCTTCCCCAGTCAGCGATCATCCCGCCCAACGTCGACCTTCCCCACCCTGGCGCCTATCCGGACTTCGGCGTGACGCTGGGGATCGTGATCGCGGTCGCGGTCTTCGCCGTGTTCGCGGTGCTCCTGGCGCGGAGTCGATGGGGGATGCGGCTCCGCATGGTGGGTGCCAACGCGGTCGCAGCTCGTCGGTTCGGCGTCAAGGTGGCCGCCGTCGCCGGTGGCGCGCTCGTCATCTCCGGCGCGCTCGCCGGCCTCGCCGGGAGCATCTTGCTCACCGGCGAGGTCTACCGGATCACGGGCGGCTTCGCGAACACATTCGGCAACGACGGCCTGCTCGCAGCGCTGGTCTGCCGCGACCGCCCCGGCTGGCTGCTGCCGGTGTCATTCGTCTTCGGCATGATCCGGACCGGCGGCAATTACTTCCTGTCGACCGGCGTGCCCGACTACCTCGCAGAGGTGCTGCGCGGTCTGCTCGTGCTGGCTCTCGTCTTCCCGCCCGTCTACCTCGAGCGCCGCGAGTGGGCGCGCCGGCTCAAGGCTGCGCGTGTGCTCGCCCTGCGCGCGACCTGAGCCATGGCAGTGATGGGATCCGGGCCGTGAGTGTCGGCGACGCCTCGATCGTCATCTCTGGGATCATCGCCGAGAGCGCACCGATCATGTTCGCCGCAAGCGGCGAATACATGGCCGAGCGAGCCGGAACGCTGAACATCTCGATCACAGCCATGATGCTGGCGGGCGCCTACAGCGGTATCGCCTTCGCGACGGCCGCGGGCAACCTCATCGTCGGTCTGGTCGCCGGCGTGGTCGCCGGGCTGCTCGTGGCCGCCCTCCATGCCAACTTCAGCCACAGGCTGGCCGCGAACACCTTCGTCGTCGGGCTCACGCTCGACGCACTGGTCCTGGGCGTCACCGACTACTTCGGCACAGTCTTCAAACCGGGCTCGGCCAAGTTCACACCCGTCTCCGTCCCCCTGCTCTCGAAGATCCCCGCGCTCGGATCGTCCCTCTTCGACCAGCCTTGGCCCCTCTACCTCCTCTTCGTCATCATCCCCGCCGTGTGGTGGCTGGTCGAACGGACGACGTGGGGCCTCGAGGTGCGCGCCTGCGGCGAGAACCCCGGCGCTGCCGATGCGACGGGCATCCGGGTGAACGTGCGCCGGCGCCAGGCCGTCTACCTCTGCGGTGTCCTGTCGGGGTTGGGCGGGGCCTTCCTCTCGCTCTGCATCGTGGGGACGTTCAACTTCAACATGACCGCGGGCGTCGGCTTCGTCGTCATCGCGGCGGTCATCTTCGGCGGTTGGACGCTGCGCGGTGCCGTCCTGGGCGCTCTCCTCTTCGGTGCCGCCTCGGCGATGGGGCTTGTGCTACCGGTGCTCGGCGCATCGGTCAACCCGCAGCTGCTCCTCGCGCTCCCGTACCTGGCTGCGCTGCTCGCCATGATGTTCCTGGCGAAGTCCCACCGCGCTCCTCGTGCGCTCGCGCAGCCCTTCACCCGTGGCGTCTCCTAGCCCGAATGGGTGGAAGGACGCAGCGTCCGGACGACGCTGACCCGTGGCCGGTCTCGAAATGCGGGACCGAGTTTCGTAGAATGAAGAGGGTGGGCGGCGAGGCGACGGTGGCAACGAGATGGGTCGCCCGGTGAAGGCGGCGGTCCAGCGGGGTTTCGGCGGCGTCGAGGTGCTGACCTACGAGGAGGTGGACGACCCCGTCTGCGGTCGCGGCGACGTCGTGATCCGCGTCGAGGCCACCGGGCTGAACCGTCTGGACGTCCTCCAGCGAGTCGGACCGCCGCTCCTCCCGGGCTTCTCCCTCCCGCACGTCGCGGGAATGGACGTGGCAGGCACCGTCGTGGAGCTCGGGTCGGACGTCCGTGACGGCGCGGACGGCGTCGAGCTGGGTGTCGGGTCGCGGGTCCTCGTGAACCCCGCGATCGAATGTGGCGTGTGTGAGCGGTGCCGCGCCGGGGACGACGGGCTGTGCGACGGGGTGCGCGTCGTGGGGGCCACCCGGCCGGGCGGCTATGCGGAGCGGTGCGGGGTGCCGGCCGACCACGTCTACACCCTCCCGTCGCACGTGGGCTTCGAGGAGGCCTCGACCATCCCGACGAACTACTCGACGGCCTGGCACGCCCTCGTGACCGTCGGCGCAATCGCGCCCGGCGAGTGGCTCCTCGTCCACGGCGCGGCGAGCGGCGTCACCGTCGCCGCGATCCAACTGGCGAAGCAGGCGGGCGCGCACGTGGTCGTGACGGGTCGTTCCGAGGAGAAGCTCGAGCTCGCCCGGCGCCTCGGCGCCGACGCGGCGTTCCTCTCGGACGCCGACGACCTCGCAGCGCGCTGTCGCAACTTGACCGGTGGGCGAGGCGTCGACGTGGCGCTCGACCATCTCGGCCCCGCTCTGTGGGAGCAGACGATCCACGCCCTGCGTCCGCGCGGGAGACTGCTCTTCGTCGGCACCACGACGGGCGTACGAGCCGAGTTCGATCTCCCCTACGCCTATCACTTCGGCATCTCGTTGATCGGCGTCGACCCCTACCGCGCCGCCGAGTTCACCGCGATGCTCGGGGTGTACTTCGCGTCCCGCTTCGTCCCGGTCGTCGACTCGCGCTTCTCGCTGGTGGACGTCGGCAGCGCCCAGACGCGGATGGAGAGTGGCGGCGCGGTCGGCAAGATCCTCCTTGTGCCGTGACGCGCCCCGCATCCGGCCCCGCCGCGGATCGGCAAGCGGCGAAGGCCTCGAAGGAGATCGAGAGCCCGGACCGCCGCGAGCTGCTCGGCCAATTCTGGCGCCTCGTCAACGGCCTGCCGACCTACTTCGCGGTGCTCGCGGCCGACGAGCTGGGCGTCTTCGCGGCCCTCGCCGAGGGCCCGGCGGATGCGGGCGCGCTGTCCCGACGGTGCGGTGCCGACCCCGCCAGGCTCACCGCCCTGCTCGTCGGCAACGTGGCCGCCGGGACGCTCGAGACCGACGGGGAGGTCTTCGCCCTGACCGCCCTGTCCGCCGCCCACCTCGTGCCGTCCCGTCCGGATTACCTCGGCCCGCTCCTCCGCCAGTCACCGGGTCCCTTTGAGAACTGGCCGTCGCTCGCGTCCACCGTGACCGGCGTCGACCCACCGCGCGAGGTCACGCGCACACCGGGCACGTACCTGCGGTCGCTGGTGGAGGCGACGTTCCCCGTGCAGCTGGCCGTCGCGCGCGCGGTGGTCGCCCAGGAGCTCTCGGGCCGGCTGCCCGAGACGGCCACGGTGGTGGAGCTCGGCGCGGGGTGTGCACCCTGGGCGGTCGCGGTCCTCGAGACCCTGCCCCGGGCGCAGGCCTTCGTGAACGATCTGCCCGGGGTCGTCGAGGCCGGGGCACAGGAGGTCGCAGCGCGCGGCCTCGCCGACCGGGTGACGTTCGCGCCGGGCAGCTACTGGTCGGTCGACCTCCCCACGGGCGGCGCCGACCTGGTCGTGCTCGGACACGTGTGCAGGGGGGAAGGTGACGTTGGAGCCGCCTGCCTCGTGCGGCGCGCGGCGGGCGCGTTGGGGAGTAGGGGTTCGCTCGTGGTGAGCGAGTACCTGCTCGACGACGACCTCGCGGGGCCCTCCCAGGCCCAGCTGCTCGGGACCACCATGGTGGCCAACACCCGCCACGGCGCGACGTACACGCGCCGGCAGGCGCGCGCCTGGCTCGCGGGGGCAGGGCTTCGGCTCCTCGCCGAGGTGTCACCGGTCCCTCCGACCTCGGTGCTCGTCGCAACGGGGCAGCCGGCATGACCGCCGACGACCGTTCGCACGATGCTTCCGAGCGCCCCGCCCCAGGCCTCCAACACGCGGACGTGCTCATCGATGGAGCCGTCGTCGTCACGATGAATGCGAGAAGGGACGTCCTGCTCGACGGAGCCGTGGCCATCGCGGCGGGTCGGATCGTCGCAGTCGGTGACGCCTCGGCGGTCCGGGCCCGCGTGACGGCCGGAGAAACCATCGTGGGTCGCGGCTTCGTCGTGACGCCGGGTCTCGTGAACACGCACATCCACGTCA
This sequence comes from Acidimicrobiales bacterium, assembly GCA_030043315.1. Lineage (GTDB taxonomy): Bacteria > Actinomycetota > Acidimicrobiia > Acidimicrobiales > RAAP-2 > JAJYVT01. The sequence continues at coordinate 5,333 of JASHYA010000042.1, read as the reverse complement.
CCGGGGAGCCGATCACCCGCGGCTTCGTGCCCGACGACACCCCCTTCGTGGAGAACGTGTTCCAGTGGCTGTGCCCGCTTTACGCCGCCCAGGACGAGGACGACGAGCGCACGTCGGCACAGCTCGCCGCCGCCGAGCTGCTGCTGTCGGGGACGACCACCTTCCTCGAGGCCGGCACCGTCGGCTTCCTCGACGCAGTCGTCGACGGCCTGCTCGAGGCGGGTATCAGGTGCCGCGTGGGGCGCTGGATCTGGGACCTGCCCCCCGAGCCCTCCGTCTATCGCCAGACGACGCACGACGCGATCAGCCGGCTCGAGGACGAGCTGGCGCGGTACGGGACGGGCGGGCTCGTGGAGGCGTGGCCGATGGTGGTGGGCCACACGACCTGTTCGGACGCGCTGTGGAGCGCTGCCAGCGGTCTGGCGAGGGAGCACCGCACGGGCCTGAACTTCCACATGTCGCCGGCCGCCATGGACCCCGAGCACTTCCTTGCGACCTTCGGGGAGCGCCCGATGGTCCACCTCGACGGCCTCGGCGTGCTGAGCGACCGGACCGTCATGGCGCACTGCGTGCATGTGGACGACACCGAGATCGACGTCATCGCACGTCGGGGGGCGAGCGTCGCCCACTGCCCGACGACCGCCCTCAAGGTCGCGTACGGCGTGACGCAGATCGGCAAGGTTCCCGAGATGCTCGCCCGCGGCATCAACGTGACGATCGGCACCGACGGCAACAACGCGGCGAACTCGTCGGACATGTACCGAGCGGTGTACCTGGTCGCAGGCCTCTACAAGGACGCCCGACGGGACCCGACGCAGGTGCCCGCGGAGGTGGCCTACCAGATGGCGACGTTGCACGGCGCGCGTGCGCTCGGTCTCGCCGACGAGATCGGCTCCGTCGAGGTGGGCAAGCGCGCGGATCTCGTACTGCACGACCGGAACCGCCCGGAGTGGACGCCGCTCTTCAACGTGGCCAACCAGCTCGTCTACTCGGCCGACGGGCGGGGGGTGCACACGGTGTTCGTCGAGGGTCGCAAGGTGGTCGACGCCTACCGGTTGACGACGCTCGACGCCGGCGAGCTCTACGAGCGCGCCCAGCGGGCGGGGGAGGGCGTCATCGCCCGTGCGGGACTTCCTGATGAGTCGAAATGGCCCGCCCGGGGAAAAGGGAACGCAGGAGCGTGAGCGCCGAGGAGCTAGGAGCCGGCAGGGGCCGCTGGACCACGTCGAGACTTGCGACACCGTTGGGCGGCGTCTGACGGCTCGTTGCGGTGGAGGGTCGATGCTTCCCTCGAGCGGTGGGGTGCAGGTGCCGTGATGAGGCCCCGTAAGGAGGAGGCGTCGTGGAGCCCGACAGCACCAACGTGTCGAATGCTCAATTGACGAGCCTGGTCGGGCCGACCGTGCTCGGCGACCTGGGCGACGTCGCCGCCGTCCGCGAGCAGCACCGCCAGCGCCGGGTGCGCAGGCTGCTCGTGGTCCTGACGATCGTGTTCGTCTGGGTCGTGTGGCGACGGCTCGGACACGAGTCGCTGGTCCCGCTGCCCCACGTCGGCGGCACACTCGCGCGGTACCTCCCCGCTCTGCTCCTCGTGGGATTGCTCGCGCTGATCCTCGGGGCGCAGTTCGTGGGTGGTGGGGCCTCTCCGCACACGCTCTTCCGGCCCGGGGACCTCGAGGTCGGTCTCGACGACGTGGTGGGCATCGACAATGTGAAGCACGAGGTCGTGAAGACGCTCAATCTGTTCCTCGGGTACAAGCGCTTCAAGGAGTTGGGCGGTCTCCCGCGCAGGGGGATCCTCTTCGAGGGGCCGCCTGGGACCGGGAAGACCTACCTCGCCAAGGCCATGGCGCGGGATGCCGACGTTCCCTTCCTGTTCGTCTCCGCGACCTCCTTCCAGTCCCAGTTCTACGGCATGACCGGGCGCAAGATCCGGAGCTTCTTCCGCGCGCTGCGGAGCTACGCGCTGAGCGAAGGGGGGGCGATCGGCTACATCGACGAACTGGACGCGATCGGCGCGGCGAGGAGCGGGATGGGCGGCACGCGGGGCGAGGGGCTCGCCGGGGTGGTGAACACGATCCTCACGGAGATGCAGTCCTTCGACCAACCCTCGAGGAGGAGGATGCTCATTCGACGCACGGTGGTGGAACCGCTGAACCGGTTCCTCCCCCCGTCTGTCCAGATCGCCCCGAAGCCCGTCACCATTCCGAACGTCCTTCTCGTCGCGGCGACCAACCGAGCAGACAATCTCGATCCCGCACTCCTACGTCCCGGGCGGTTCGACCGCTCCATCCACTTCTCGCTGCCCTCACGTGCGGCGCGTGAGGAGATCGCTCGCTACTACCTGGCGCGGGTCGCGTGCGATCCCTCGATGGACCTTTCGGACGCGGCCGACCGTGTGGCCGGGATGACCGCCGGCTACTCCCCGGTCGCGATCTCGCACATCGTCAACACAGCCCTACCCTTCGCGCTCATGAAGGGTCGACTCGGCCTCACGCTCCAGGATGTCACCGAGGCCAAGGTCGAGTTCGAGACGGGGGAGAAGGACATCACGACCGTGTACACCGACGAGGAACGGCGCCGCGTCGCCTTTCACGAGGCGGGGCACGCCACCGTCGCATACTTCCTCGGCGAAGGGCGCAGGCTCGACGTGCTGAGCATCGTCAAGCGGCGCGACTCGTTGGGATTGCTCGCCCACTCTGACGCCGAGGAGCGGTTCACCCGGACCAAGGGCGAGTGTGAAGTGCTTCTTCGCATCGCGATGGGGGGCAAAGCCTCGGAGCAGCTCTTCTTCGGCGAGGTGAGCTCCGGGCCTGCCGGCGACCTCGTGGGTGCGACGCGGATCGCCGCGCAGATGGTCGGCGCCTACGGCTTCGGCAGATCTCTCGTCTCGATGGCCGCGGACGCGCCCGGGCCCCTGAGCGGCGGGCTCGTCTCGAGCGTCCTTGGCGACCGACAGATGCGCGCCGACGTGGAGAAACTCCTGAACGAGGCGTACGCGGACGATGAGGCCGTCCTCCGTCGCCACAGCGTCGTCGTGACCACGCTGGCCGAAGCGCTCGTCGAACGTCGCGAGCTGATAGGGAGCGAGATCATCGAGGTGATCGAGTCAGTCGCGGGCGGTGACAACGGCAAGGCGGAGGCGAACCGGACACTCGACCTGTTGCTACGGATCCCCCGAACCTGAGACGGTTCGGGGGATCGTTGCGGCAGGATGGCCCGACCTGACTGGGGACCATAAGGGCTCTGCACCTTGCATGCCCGTACGGGTGCTGTGCCTAAAATCGTGTGTCTCCGGCTCCTCAGCCGGACCCTCGGGGACGTAGCTCAGTTGGCTAGAGCGCCTGCTTTGCACGCAGGAGGTCGTGGGTTCGAGTCCCATCGTCTCCACGCCGTTTTCCCTGGTAGAGACGTGATTTTGCTTACCAGTCCTCGGACTCGTCAAGCTCCATTAGCGGCTATCGCGCGTCCATCGCGCGGGAGTTATCGCGCGGGAGTTATCTGTGGGAGTCATCGGGGGGAGTGAGGCGCGCAGGAATGGAGCGGTGTGCTTGAGGTCGCACCAACGACGGCTGGGCTTTGGCCAGTCAGCCCTGACGAAGGCACCTTCGGCTTCGTCGCGCACGACCGACCGCCGGAAGAAGTGGCAGGAGCTGTCGGGAATGGAGCACGGCTACCGTGACGCCGGTGCCCGCTGATCGTCGAGTCGATCAGATGCTCGAGTCACCCCAGGGTGAAGAGTTCGTCTTTTCGCTCCTCCACTCGATAAGAGAGCCCGATCTCGACGGCATGGCGGTGGGTGAAGCCAAGGAGACGATCCGCGCCGCTGTTGCAGCGCATGACCCGCTTCCCGGTGGACCCGTCGAGTACCTCGCCGCGCTCGCCCGTGCGACGTGCTGGTTCGGGTTCTCAGGGAACGACGAGTCGCTCTGGCCCCTCCTCGCTGCCGCCAGGGAGGAGCTGCGCCCGGTCGCCGAAGCGATCGTCACCCAAGTCTCCCGCTACGGCTGGTGGGACCCGGTGGAGCGCACCGACCAGCGGCTCTTGATCTGGGACGGCCACGATGAACTCCGTGCCGACGCGGTCGAAGATGCGGTGCGCGCAGGGGTGGAGCTTGCCCGCACGCAGAACGAAGCAGGGCTCGCCAGAGGTCGTCCCCGCCTGCGACCCGGCCAGCGGATGGGCGCCTCTTGGTGGTCGGCGCCCGAGTTCGCGCCCATGACCTGGACCACCGGGGCCGTTCCGCCCTTGCCCACGACCGCGCTGCTCGGCTTCATCGACACCTACCAGCCGCTCTGGCCGACCGCCGCCAGTGTCGTCTCGGTCAAGATCAATGACGACGCCCGGGTCTACGAGATCGCTGAGCCCGAGGACTGGCGGCACTTGGTGGAGCGCTATCCCATGGACGTGACGGGCACCCACGATGGCGAGTGGCGCTATTGGGGCGGCGTCACAGGTCCATGGGCGCTTCCGGACTGGACCGAGGTGATGGAGCACTTCGACGGGGTGCACGTGACGGTGGGTGGCTACGTCGCCACCTGTGGACTCGCCCTTCCGGTCGGAAAGGGGTTCACGATGCTCGGGGGATGGGTCCCCGATGCGACCTTGTGGTTACGGGACGTCACCATCGACCGACGAGTGCTCGGTCGCTGGCACGGCAGACCCACGACAGACGTCGCTGAGCTCATGGCGACGTGGAGCGCCGCGTAGAAACGCAAGCGCGAATGCCTCCCGCCCGGCATTGTGGCGAAGTGCTGACGCAGCGCTCGCCGCGGATAGGAGACGGGTGTTCGAGGCGCGGTGTTGACGTCGCAGCTCCGAGTTCCCTACTTTCCGAGTTCACGGGAGCGTGACCGTCACGACTGCGCGCTCCGTCATGGTCGTCGGCATGATGCGAAGCACGCGCGAACGGGCATCGAGCGGTCGGTCGAACTCGATCCTGCCGTAAAGCTTGTCCTTCGTCGTCTCGGCAGGTCCGCCCCAGTCCTTCAGCATTCCGAGCACGACGTCACCGGTGTCGTCTTGCGCCCACCACTCGAGAGCGGTCCCGTCGGCGCGCCGGTTGAGGCTTGCACCTGGCGAGACGGCGACCTCGATCGCGAAGCCGCTGGATCGGGCGTCGATGCCTTCGATCGCGGCGACGACGCCGTCGAAGGGCCCGGCAACGGCTCCGACCGGGACAACGTCAGTCATGGCGGCGCGCGGCGAAAAGGCGCGCTCCTGGTCGAGCATCGTCGCCCACGGTTGATGCACTGACGGAGGGGGGTCGGTTCCGGTTCTGAGGCCACCCAAGACCTCGGTCACCCACCGGAGTGCTAGGAGCTCGGGTTGTG
>JASHYA010000041.1 GCA_030043315.1 Acidimicrobiales bacterium | reverse complement strand
GGCGCCCCACCTCCAGCACCGAGGTCCGCTCGGCCTCCCCGAGCGTCACGGGCTCGTGCGCGACACGGACGAGCCGACCTCGGACCAGTCCGGCGGCACACATCCCGACGCCCGCGAGCGCGCCCACGAACGCGAGCCAGACGCCTGCGGCGCCGAAGACGGCGGGCAGCATCAGCGAACGATCTCGCCGTTCGGTCCCCGAACGCGTGTGGGGTGCGCTGCGATGTATGTGGCGGAGTGCTTCACCATGATCTGGTTCGACACGAAGAGGTCGGAACCCGTCGTCGTGAAGTGGCCCACAACGACGACAGGGATATTCGGCTGGAAGAGCTCGGGCGGAGAGCCGGTGTTGTGCACGACCACCTTGTGACCTCCGCCGGACACCTCGAAGTCTGCGCCAAGGGCCGTCCGGCGGACGCTGCCGGGAACGACGACGCCCTCGAGGCGGATCACACTGGTTCCGATGTGCGTCTTGTGTGCGAGCGCCTGTGACACCGTGTCGAAGTAGTCGAGGGAGCTACCGAGTCCTTCGACGAGCAGGTAGACGACCGCCGCCGCGAGCAGCGCGAAGACGACGAGCAGCCGGCGACGGTGACGGCGGGGCCTCGGGCGCGCAGCTGCTGCGCCGACCGACTCGTCAGGTGCGGTCGAGACGCTCACCGAAGGGGATCGCGGGTGGCCGCGTCGTCGACCCGGGCGGTGTCGTGCCCCCCTGTGACCCCCCGTGCGGTGACCTCGCGCGCTGCGGCGGCGCGCTCCAGTCTGCGACGTCGCGCGACCAGCGAGAGCGCATAGAGCGCGAGGGCGACGAGCGCGATGGCGTACCCCGCGTCGACGTACCTCACCGCCGTCCTCCCAAAGGCTCGGTGATGGGCTCCCTAAGTGCGGGCTCCGGCGCGCCTGGCCCGCCCTGCGCACCCGGGGCGTCTGCGACGGTCGACCCCTCCGCCCAGCGCTCGGACAACGAGACCTCGAGCTCTTCGTCACCGATCCGGTCCGAGAGGACCTCGACGCGGTAGCGGACCAGCAGCATCCAGATGAAGACGAGCGTCATCGCCACGAACCCGAGACCCATGGTCCACAACATCGACCCGTGCACCTTGAGTGTGAGGCCCGGGTTGAGGATCGTCCCGCGCTGGTGCAGCGTCTGCCACCAGTCCACCGAGAACGTGACGATGGGAACGTCGACGAACGCGATGAGTGCCGCCACTGCGCAGCGCCGCGCCCGGACGCCGGGGTCCGCCGGCACGCGACGGAGCGCCAGGTAGCCGAGGAAGACCACGAGGAGCAGTGCCGTCGACGTGAGCCGCGCTGTCCACGTCCACCAGACGCCCCAGGTCGGTCTGCCCCACAGGGAGCCGGTGATCAACGTGAGCGCGGTGAACACCACACCCACCTCGACCGCGGAGGCGCCGAGACGATCCCAGAAGAGCGACCGGGTCCGTCGCCAGAGGTAGAGGATGCTCGAGAGCGCAGCGAGCCCGAAGGCGCAGTAGAGGGCCACCCAGGCGACGGGCGGGTGTAAGTACAAGAGGCGCACGAGTGTTCCCATGATCTGCGCCGGAGGGGTCACCCACAGGCCGAGCCACACGGTCAGTGCGGTCGTCACCAGCGCGGCGACACCGATCACGCGCGTGACCGATCGGACGCGGGCGCTCACGCCGTCTCCTGCAGCGGTCCGTAGAGCGCGACGCCCACCGCGAGGTACACGGCGGCGAAAGGCCCGAGGATCTTCAGCCACGACGCGCCCGACGCAACGGCCCCGGTCACCGCGGCGGACCACGCGCGGGAGCCGGCGATCAGCACCGGGGCGACGATCGGGAGCACGAGCAGCGGGAGCAGCGTTTCGCGCACCCGCAGGCCTGCGGACAACGCCCCGTACAGGACGCCGGCCGCCGAGAGCCCCACGGTGGCGAGGACGGACGCGACGAGTGCGAGCCACCAGGTCTCAACGTGGACGTCGAAGAGGACCACGATGCCGGCGCCCAGCAAAACCTGGACCGCGACGAGCTGGATCGCCACTGCTGCCGCCTTGCCCAGGAAGACCCCCGCCGGATCGATCCCCGAGAGCCGCAGCCCGTCACGCACGCCCTCCCCCGCTTCGATGGCCACGCTGCGCTGCGTCGCGAGCACGGTGGAGAAGAGGACGGCGAGCCAGTAGAGGCCGGGCGCGGCCGATCGCAATGCCGTCGGGCCCGGCCCCAGCGCGAACCCGAACAGCACGAGAACGAGCACCGCGAAGGGCAGCACCTGCCAGAGCGCCACGCGCGAGCGCAGCTCGATCCGGACGTCCTTACCCGCGACGAGGAGCGCGTCACGCCACATCGGCGTCGTCCCGAGGCAGCGCGACGAGGACACCCTCGGGCGCCACGGTCCCTCGGCAACCCGAGCGGAGCTCGGCGATCCGTCCACCCGACATGACCGCGACACGGTCGGCGAGCGGCACCGCCAGCTCCGGCTCGTGCGAGGTCAGCACCACCGCTGCGCCGGACTCGGCCGCCTCTTCGACGAGCGAGCCGACGACTGCACGGGCGTCGGCGTCGAGTCCCGCGTGCGGCTCGTCCAGCAGCCACAGCTCCGGCGCTCGGGCCACGAGCACGGCGAGCGCCGTGCGGCGCCGCTGGCCGGCCGACATTCTCGCCACCGGGGTCCTGCGGAGCCGGCCCGCGAGGCCCATTCGGTCGAGCGCAGACCCCACCCGGTCGGTGCCGAGCCCGGCGGCACGGACCGCGAAACGCACGTTTTCGAGCGCGGTCAGCTCGTCGTAGAGCGAGGGGTCGTGGCCGAGCAGGCCCACCCTGCGGCGCACGACGGTTCGATCCGACCGCAGGTCGCATCCGAGCACCACGGCCTCGCCCGAAGTCACCGCCACGAGACCGGCACAGGCCCGCAGGAGGCTCGTCTTCCCCGCGCCGTTGGCGCCGAGGACGGCGACCACCTCCCCGGCGGCGACATCGAGATCGACACCAGAGAGTGCGGGAAACCGGCCGGTCAGGGCGACCGCCGAGCGGAAGTGGACTGCGAGATGCATGACCCGAGGCGACATGCTACGAGCGCCCGGCTAGGGGGTCCAAGCGGGCGGCCACGGCTCGGCCCATCGCAGCGGAGCTGCCGGAATGGACCCGTCGGCACCGGGCTCGGCCCGGCCAGGCCCGGCTCTCGGCGGGGCGCCGCCCAGGGATCATCGGTCGATCGACCGACGCGCGCTCCAGCCTTCCCCGACCGTTACGAACATGGCGACGACCACGGAGACGGCAACCGACACCGCCACGGCCACCGACACCGCCACCCGGGCGGCGGCGGTCGCCGAGGCGGCGGAGGCGTTCGTGTCGGCCGCGGTCGCTTTCGACCCGTCGTGCGCGTCGGGAACCGAGTGCGGTGCCGTGGCTGCGGCGGCCGCCCGGGTGCAAAAGGCGGCCTCTGGGCTCCACGCGCTGGCGGCGGCCGCTGCGGTCGACGCGGGGGCTCACAAAGAGGCGGGGGTGGCCGACCCGGCCGCCTGGGTGGCCCACCAGGCAGGGACGACCGGGTTTGGGGCAAA
>JASHYA010000040.1 GCA_030043315.1 Acidimicrobiales bacterium | reverse complement strand
CTTTCCCTCTTCCGCTCGAGACGGTTCACCGGTGCGATCGTCGCAATGGCGCTCGTGCTCTTCGCGTTGATGGGCGGGCTCTTCCTCCTGACGCAGTATCTGCAGTTCTCCCTCGGGTACAGCGCGTTGGCGACGGGGCTGCGGATCGCGCCGATCGCGCTCCTGCTCCTGGTCTTCGCGCCCCTGTCGACCGTTCTCGACCGAAGGTTCGGCACGAAGCCGGTCGTGTTCGCCGGCATGGGTCTCGTCGCAGTGGGCCTCGGGATGCTCTCGTTCACCACGGTCAGCGGGGGGTTCACGCAGGCTCTGCCCGCATTCGTCGCGATCGGCATCGGCGTCGGGCTCGCCTTCGCACCCTGCACGGAGTCGGTCATGGGCGCGGTCCCGCTCGACCGCGCCGGCATCGGGTCCGCGACCAACAGCGCGGCGCTCCAGGTCGGGGGCGCGGTGGGGGTGGCGGTGCTCGGCAGCGCGCTGAGCACGCGCTACCGGGACACGCTCTCGCCCCTGCTCTCCCACGCGCACGTCCCGCAGAGCGTCCTCTCGCTCATCGAAGGCTCGCTCGGCGGAGCAATGGCAGTCGCACAAGGTTTGGGTGGAAGGCTCGGCGCCCAGCTCGCGTCGACGGCCCGGCAGGCGTTCACGAGCGGGCTCGACCTGTCGTTCACGATCGGCGCGACCGTGGTCGGGCTCGCGGCGCTCGTCGTGCTGGCGGTGATCCCGAACCGTGCGCCGTCGGGGCGGTCGGGGCCGTCGTTGCCGTCGGGGCGGTCGGAGCGGTCGGGGCCGGCCGTGGCGTCTGTGCCGGCTCAGGATTCGGACGCCCGGCCGGACGGCGCCGGTGACGCGAGCACGCGGCGCACCGATCGCGCGATCTCGACGTCCTCGCGGGCCCTCACGACCACCACGGCCGGGGTCGCACCAGGAGACGACACCACCCGGTCGACGTCCGCGTCCGGATCCGGGTCGGGCCGTTCGTGGTCGGAGAGCGAGACACCGAAGAGCCCGAGGCCGGCGCACACGTCTCCCCGCAGCCTCGCAGATCTCTCCCCTGCGCCCCCCGTGAACACCAACGCGTCCAGGCCTCCCAGCGCCACGACCATCGCCCCGACCTCTCGTTGGAGCCGGTAGACGTAGACCTCGTACGCGACGGCGCACGCAGGGTCGCCGGCGTCGGCGCCCTCGATCACCTCGCGCAGGTCCCCCGAGCGGCCGGAGAGGCCGAGCAGCCCCGAGCGGTGCTCGAGATCGTCCTCGGCCTCGGCGACCCCGATCCCGTGCCGCGTGGCCCAGAGCACCGCGCCGGGGTCGACGTCTCCCGGCCTGGTCGCCATCACGACGCCCGCCAAGGGGGTGAACCCCATCGTCGTATCGACCGATCTCCCGGCGGCCACCGCCGCGAGCGACGCTCCCGCACCGATGTGCGCGGTGACGAGGCGCGTGGACGACAGCGGACGGCCGAGCAGGTCGGCGGCGCGTCTGGAGGCCCACGCGTGGCTGAACCCGTGGAAGCCGAACCGGCGGATGCCTAGCTCTTCGCGCCAGCGCCGCGGCAACGCGTAGACGGACGCTTTCGGGGGCAGGGTCGCGTGGAAGGCCGTGTCGAAGCACGCGACCTGGAGGAGCCCGGGCCGAAGCCGGCGCAGCTCGTGCACCGCCTCGAGCGCCACCGGGTTGTGCAACGGCGCGAGGTCTGCCAGCCGGGCGAGCCGCTCATCGGAGCCGGCGTCGATCACGAGCGGTTCCACGAACTCGGCACCGCCGTGGACGACGCGATGACCTACCGCGTCGACCGCAGGCGACGCATCGAGAAACCGCACCAGCGCGGGACCGACGTCGGCCTCCGAACGGCGAAGCTCCTCGGACGCCAGCAGCTCGTCGTCGTCGCCGAGCAGCGCCAGCTTGATGCTGCTCGACCCCGCGTTCACGACGAGCACGCGCACGGTCCCACCTTGCCAGACCGTCCGCCGTCCGGTCGCATCCGAGCACTTGGACCGGCCTGGGTAGGGTGGCAAACGAAGACCTTTTGGTGAGGACCCGCTGGAAGGAGCGCGCATGGACCCCGAGCAGCTCGACTTGTGGTTCCGGGCGGCGAACTACCTGTCGGTCGGCCAGATCTACCTCCTCGACAACCCGCTCTTGCACGAGCCGCTCCATCCCGAGCACGTGAAGCCTCGGCTGCTCGGCCACTGGGGTACGAGCCCGGGCCTGAACCTCCTCTACGCGCACATGAGCCGATGCGTCAAAGAACGCGACCTCGACGCGATCTTCGTGTGCGGGCCCGGTCACGGCGGCCCCGCGATGGTCGCCAATGCATGGCTCGAAGGCACCTACAGCGAGCGCTTCCCTCCCGTCACCCGTGACGCCGAGGGCATGGCCACCCTCTTCCGCCAGTTCTCGTTCCCCGGTGGCATCCCGAGCCACGCCGGGGCCACGACCCCCGGATCGATCAACGAGGGAGGCGAGCTCGGGTACTCCCTCAGCCACGCGTTCGGCGCGGCGTTCGACAATCCCGACCTCGTCGTCCTCTGCGTCGTCGGCGACGGAGAAGCCGAGACCGCTCCAGCGGCGACGGGCTGGCACTCGAACAAGTTCTTGGACCCGCGCCGTGACGGCGCCGTCCTCCCGGTGCTCCACCTGAACGGCTACAAGATCGCGGCACCGACGATTCTCGAACGCATCACGCGGAGCGAGCTCATGAGCCTGTTCTCCGGCTACGGCTACCACCCGATCCTCGTGGAGGGTGGCTTCGACGGAGAGCCTCCGAGCGAGGTCCACCCCCGGCTGGCAGCGGCGCTCGACGGGGCGTTGTCGGAGATCGCCGACATCTGGGAGCGGGCACGCGGCGACGGCTCCGGACCGCACGCGTCGCCGGTGCGCCCCACGTGGCCGATGCTCATCCTGCGGACGCCCAAGGGATGGACCGGCCCGCGGACCGTGGACGGACTGCCGGTCGAGGGGACCTTCCGTGCCCACCAGGTCCCGCTCGCCGAGGTCCGCACGAACCTGGACCACCTGCGGATGCTCGAGGAGTGGCTGCACAGCTACGCACCGGAGCAGCTCTTCGGCTCCGATGGAGCGCCGATCGCTGCGATCACGTCGATGGCCCCTGCCGGAGAGCGACGCATGAGCGACAACCCGCATGCGAACGGTGGCGTCATCGGCGACCTGCGGCTGCCGGACTTCCGCAAGTACGCCGTCGCGGTTCGGGCCCCCGGTGCGACAGAGGACGAGGCGACCAGGGTGCTCGGCACGTTCCTGCGCGACGTCGTGGCGGAGAACCCGACGTCGTTCAGGGTCTTCGGTCCGGACGAGACTGCATCCAACCGGCTGCAGGCGCTGTTCGAGGTCACGGACAGGACGTGGGGCGCGGAGATTCGTCCGGGCGACGACCACCTGGCGTCCGACGGCAGGGTGATGGAGGTCCTCTCCGAGCACCAGTGCCAGGGCTGGCTCGAGGGCTACCTGCTCACCGGTCGCCACGGCCTGTTCAACTGCTACGAGGCGTTCATCCACATCGTCGACTCGATGTTCAACCAGCACGCGAAGTGGCTGAAGGAGTCCGAAGAGGTCCCCTGGCGCCGCCCGATCGCATCGCTCAACTACCTGTTGTCGAGCCACGTCTGGCGCCAGGACCACAACGGCTTTTCCCACCAGGACCCGGGCTTCATCGATCACGTCGTGAACAAGAAGGCGGAGATCATCCGCGTCTACCTCCCCCCGGACACGAACTGTCTGCTGTCGGTCGTCGACCACTGCCTCCGGAGCCGCAACTACGTGAACGTGGTCGTCGCGGGAAAGCAGCCCCAACCCAGCTGGCTCGACGTCGAGCAGGCGATCGACCACTGCACGAGGGGCGTCGGGATCTGGACGTTCGCCTCCAACGACGAAGGCGCGACGCCCGACGTCGTGCTGGCGTGCGCGGGCGACGTCCCGACGCTCGAGACGATGGCCGCGGCTCAGATCCTCCGCGAGCGCCTGCCGGACCTGCGCGTCCGCGTGGTGAACGTGGTCGACCTCATGCGGCTGCAGCCGGACACCGAGCACCCACACGGCCTCTCCGACCGCGAGTTCGACACGTTGTTCACGACGGACCGTCCGATCGTCTTCGCTCACCACGGCTACCCGTGGCTGATCCACCGTCTCACCTACAGGCGGCGGAACCACGACAACCTCCACGTCCGCGGGTTCAAGGAGGAAGGCACCACGACGACGCCGTTCGACATGGTCATGCTCAACGACCTCGACCGGTTCCGCCTGGTGGCCGACGTGCTCGACCGCGTGCCGTCCCTCGGCACCACGGTCGCGTCTCTGCGCCAGGAGATGCTCGACGCACGTGTCGACGCGCGCCGTTACGGACGCGACCACGGCGAGGACCCCCCCGCCATCGCCAACTGGCGCTGGGAAAATCCGACGGGTTGAGCCCGGGCTCGATCACGGGCTGAACCTGAACGGGGGCGTCGCCCCGGTCACCCCGCCATCCCGAGGGCCGTCGAGCACCCGACAAGCGCCGCACCCGGTCGCGCCCCAGAGGAATGGATATGGTCGGGACGAGCTCACCCCGCGGCGAGGAGGTGACCATGGGGCCAGAGCCGACGTCTCCTGTCACCCTCGATCCTCCGGCCACCGCGGCATACCGGGCGGCGCGCGACCGGTTGATCGCCTCACGCGACCCGCACGGGCGGTGGCTCGAGGAGTGGTCGTTTCCCGACGTGGGGCCGGTCTTCAACTGGGCTCACGACTGGTTCGACGCCGTCGCACGAGGGAACCCGCGCGCTGCCCTCGTCGTCGTCGAACCGGACGGGTCTCGCCGGGCCTGCACGTTCGACCAGCTCGCGTCGAGGACCGACCAGGTGGCGACGTGGCTGCGGGATGTGGGAGTGCGCGCGGGAGACCCGCTCGTCGTCATGCTCGGCAATCAGGTCGCGCTGTGGGAGACGATGCTCGGGGCGATGAAGCTCGGCGCCGTGATCGTGCCCACGACGACCGCGCTGGGCCCGTCCGACCTCTCCGACCGTCTCGCGCGATCCGGCGCGCGCTTCGTCGTCTGCAACGCGGCGGATGCGCCGAAGTTCGAGGACGTGCCCGGTCCCTACGGAAGGATCTCGGTCGGCCGCGTCAAGGGTTGGCACGATCTGGAGGAGTCCTACGGGCTCGACGCGACGCCGGTCGAGCATCCGAAGAGCGCGCCGGACGATCCCCTGCTCCTCTACTTCACCTCTGGCACCACCAGCAGGCCGAAGCTCGTCGAGCACTCACAGGTCTCGTACCCGGTCGGCCACCTCTCGACGATGTACTGGATCGGCATCCGACCCGGCGACGTGCACTGCAACATCTCGTCACCCGGCTGGGCGAAGCACGCCTGGTCGTGCCTGTTCGCGCCATGGGCGGCAGAGGCGACCGCGCTCGTCCTCAACTACGCGCGCTTCGATCCGGCCGCCTTGCTGACCCGATTGCGCGAGGAACGCGTCACGACGTTTTGCGCGCCACCCACCGTTTGGCGGATGCTCATCAAGTCGGACCTCTCCGGCGGCCCGGGCACACTGCGGGAGCTCGTGGCTGCGGGAGAGCCGCTGAACCCCGAGGTCATCGCCCAGGTGCGTCAGAAGTGGGGCCTCACGATCCGTGACGGCTACGGCCAGACCGAGACCACCGCCTCCGTCGCCAACCCACCCGGCGCGCCACTCAAGCCGGGCTCGATGGGCCAGCCACTGCCGGGGGTGCCCGTGGTGCTCGTGGACGTGGCGACCGGAGCCATCGTGGAGGGCTCCGGCGAGGGTGAGATCTGCCTCGACCTCGCGGCGCAGCCGCTCAGCCTGATGACCGGGTACCGCGATACCGACGAGGAATCGACGGCCGACGGCTACTACCACAGCGGAGACGTCGCGGTCCGCGACGACGAGGGCTACCTCACCTTCGTCGGCCGCACCGACGACGTCTTCAAGTCCTCCGACTACAAGGTCAGCCCGTTCGAAGTGGAGAGCGTGCTCATCGAGCATCCCGCCGTCGCGGAAGCGGCCGTGGTGCCCTCCCCTGACGAGCTCCGTCTGTGCGTGCCGAAGGCCTACATCGCGTTGGCCCCCGGGGTGGAGGCGTCCCGTGAGACCGCGCTCGACCTCCTCCGTTTCGCACGGGCACGGCTCGCGCCCTACCAGCGTGTCCGTCGCATCGAGTTCTTCGAGCTCCCGAAGACCATCTCCGGGAAGATCCGACGCGTCGAGCTGCGCGCACGTGAAGATGCGCACCCGTCGCGCGCCAGCGAGTGGCGCGAAGAAGACTTTCCCGAACTCGCGTCCTGACAGACCTGACGCGCCGAACTGACGCGCTCGCATCGACATCGCCTCCGCTGGGTAGACGCGCCGGGGTGAGCGACGAGGACGTCCGGTCAAGGGCCGCGGTGAGCGGATTCCCGCCGCTGAGGATCGAAGAGTGTCGCGAAGACGCTCGACCGAGACGACGAAGTCGGCGCCGTAGCCGTTCGCAACGGGCGTTCGCAACGGGCGTTCGCAACGGGCGCCGACACCAGCGCCGCGCCGCAGAAGAGCGTGCGGCATCCGGTGGGCCCGCTGCGCCACGGACGGCGCGGCGGGCCCGTCGTTGTGGCGGGAGCGGCCGGGGCGTCGCCGGGTTGCCCATCGCGTCCGGAAACCCAGGAACCGAAAACCCACCAGAGACTCCTGCCAGCGCGACGAAGCCCCTGGGGCGGAGGGGGGTTACCAGGGGCCTCGTCTTTGGCTGGCACCCGGCCGTCGGGCCAGGCAAACGAATTCTACCGACGATGCTCGGACCTCAAACCTGGTCCGGGCCGAAATTCCCGCCGGTCGGCCACCGCGCCTCGCTCACCGCTCACCGGACGCCCCATGGGCGGAACTGGACGCTGATGCGGGGACCCGTCGGTCGCCTGCTCTTCGGGATCGCGTGCTCCCAGGTCCGCTGGCAGCTCCCCCCCATCACGAGGAGATCGCCGGCCGACACCTCGAAGCGTCTCGCCGGCCCGCGCCCGCCCCCGCGTGGGCGGAGGAGGAAGCGCCGAGTCTCCCCGAGGGAGACGATCGCGACAACCGTGTCGACGTGGGATGACCGACCGATCCGGTCCCCGTGCCACGCGACGCTGTCCTCGCCGTCGCGGTACAGACAGAACCCGACGGTCTGGAGCGGTTCCCCCAGCTCAGGGGCGTAGTGCTCGCTCAGGGCGTCCCGCATCTCCTCCACCGCGGGATCCGGAAGGGCGACACCCTCGTCGTAGAAGCACGAGAGCCTCGGGACGTCGACCATCCGCTCGTACATCGGCCGCCGCTCGGCCCTCCACGGCACCGTCCGCTCGAGGCGGCTGAACAGTTCCCCCGCACCCCCGACCCAGCCCGGTCGGAAGTCCAGCCAGGCCCCCTGCCCCAACGCCGTCCGCGCCAGGCCCTCCGGGACCGGACGCAACACGACGTCCTCCCCCGCCGAGAAGAGCGTTTCCTGCACCATCGGGCTCCAGTGTACCGAACGTCTGTTCGTGGGTCGGCGGTCGCGAGGTGTCGTCGCGCCACCGCCGCGCTGCTCTGCGCCCGACGCGACACGTCTCGGTACCGGCCTGCCTACGCTCGTCGGTATGTCCGGCTGGCCCGGAGACCACACGGACGTCAGGGGACGGGCGCCGTCCCGGCTGCTCCCCGCGTTCGCCGCCGTCGTCGTGGCGACCGGGGTCGTGCTCACCGCCACCGCGCCGGTGTCTGCCGCACGAGCCGGCCGCACCCCCGAGCCGCTCCACCACGAGCGCCGTCGCACCCATGCGACGGGCCAGGTGACGCCGAGCTCGCCGACCCAGTGGGTGGTGTACCACGCCGAGCCCGACGGCGCGGGCGTCGCGACCGAGTCCGTCGACCTCTCCAAGCCGTCACCGGGATGGCGTTCGCCCAGGCTCGACGGCGCGGTGTACGGCGAGCCGCTCGAGGCGGCGGGCCGCGTGATCGTCGCGACGGAGGACGACACCGTCTACGCGCTGGCCGCCGACTCGGGGAGGGTCCTCTGGTCGACCCACCTCGGCACGCCCGTCCCGGCGCAGGACCTGCCGTGCGGGAACATCGCGCCGACCGTCGGCATCACCGGGACCCCCGTCATCGACCTCTCCCGCAGCGAGGTCTTCGCGGTCGCCGATGAGCTCGTCGACGGCAGACCGTCGCACCGGCTGGTGGGGATCGACCTGTACACGGGGAAGGTCCACCTCGAACGGGTCGTCGACCCGCCGGGGGTGGACACCGCGGCGATCCTGCAACGAACCGGGCTCACCCTCGACGACGGGCAGGTCGTCTTCGGCTTCGGCGGGAACGACGGCGACTGTGGCCCGTACCACGGCTGGGTGGTCTCCGTGCCGGCGGACGGCACCGGGCCGACCCGGCGCTACGAGACCACGACGCTGCCCGGCGACCGCCAGGGCGCGGTGTGGATGGGCGGCGCTGCTCCCGAGGTCGGCCAGCACGACGACCTATGGGTGGCGACCGGCAACGGCGCCGCAGTCTCGGGAACCTTCGACGACAGCGACTCCGTCGTGGAGCTGACCCCGACGCTGCACAGGATCGGGATCTTCGCACCGAGCGATTGGGGGGCCGACAACGCCGGCGACCGGGACCTCGGATCGACCGCGCCCGCCTTGCTCGCCGACGGCGATGTCATCCAGGTCGGAAAGTCCTTCACCGCCTACCTGCTACGGGCGTCCAAGCTGGGCGGCGTCGGTGGGCAGCTCGCGTCGGCCCCCGTCTGCGACGGGACGGACGCCGACGGCGGGGACGCGGTCCGGGGCGACGTCGTCTACGTGGCGTGCCAGTCCGGCGTCGAGGCCCTCGTCGCAGGTTCGCGCTCGGTGGCCGTGCGCTGGGACGCGGCCCACACGGTCGGGGGGGACGCGGCGCCCGACAAGCCCCCGGTCGTCGCAGGTGGGCTCGTCTGGTCGATCGGCGGCGACACCCTCTACGGCATGGGTCCCACAAGCGGTGCCGCGCTGGTGACCCTTTCGATCGGGTCGAACGACAACGACTTCCCGACGCCATCCGTGGCGGACGGCCTTCTCCTCGTGACCGGGGGCACAGGAGGCGACACCGTGCTGGCCTTCAAGGGAGGTGCCGGACTGCCGGCGCGACCAGCGCCGGCTCCGAAGTGACGCCGGGGGGCTGGCACGGACGTCGACCAGCCGGCCGGCGGAGCGCTCAGACCTTCGCCGTGTCCTCCGCCTCCTTGGGGGCACCGACCCCGCGCCGCCCGCCACCGTGCACGTGGCCGTCGGAGGGAGGGAGGGACGGCTGGAGGTAGGTCGCCGACGTGAAG
>JASHYA010000008.1 GCA_030043315.1 Acidimicrobiales bacterium | reverse complement strand
TCGAACATCTGGCAGCTCACGACCCCGGCGTGGAAGGGCAAGTTCGCGATCACAGCCCCCACACAGACGCCGAACGAGCTGGAATGGTTCTCCGAGATGGAGCTCCACGGCCAAAAGCAGCTCGCCGCCGCCTACGACGCAGAATTCCACAAGAAGTACACGGGCAAGGACGCCGCCCGCACACTCATCGTGGACCTGGCGAAGAACGAGCCGATCGTCGAGTCCTCACTCGGCACAGCCGTCCTGTCCGTCGGCGGGCCCGGCGTCACCAAGGCGCACTCAACGATCGCCCTGGCCCACGGGGCGACCTACGCGACACGGATCACAGAAAAGACCAACATCGCGATGTGCCAGGACATGGATCCCTGGAGCGGGTACCTCTACCCGGACTTCATCGTCGAGACGACGCACTCCGCGTACAAGTACGAGGCGGAGCTGTTCATCTACTACGCCGAGACCGCCATCGGCAACGCGCCGGCGTCCACAGGCGGCGGCGAGTCCGGCAACATCAAGGTGCCGGGAGGCAAGGGCGGACCGCCCGGAGTGCTCGCAGCCGAAAAGAGCCCCACCGGCTTCTTGCACCTGAGCCTCTCGAGCTTGAAGCAGGACGCGGCGTTGGAGCCCGTGGTCGAGAAGCTGTGGCTTAAGAACCTTGTCACTCGGTAGTACACGTCGTCCGCTCGCCACCGCCACGCCGGCTCCGGCCGGCGTGGCGGGGCGCCGGCGGGCGGTGATCAGCTGGCTGCGTCGTTCGACGCTCTCGACGCGCCGGGACGAGGCACGCCTCCTCGGCATCGCCCTCATCGTCGTCCTCGCCTACCTCGTCCTGTGGCCCACCCTCCGCCTGTTCATCACAACCATGCGCGTGCAGTTCGCGGACGCGGCCCTCCTCGGCCAGCGCGCGGGCAGCTTCACGACGCACTACATCGTCTCCGCGTTCACCTCGACACTCGGCAAGATCTTCCTCTGGCAGCCTCTCGAGCACACGCTCGTCACCGCCGCCGGCGCCTGTGTCGTCGCGATCACGATCGGCGGCGGCCTCGCCTGGTGCGTGAACCGTTTCGACTTCCCCCTGAAGCGCTGGCTCGCTCCCGCCATCCTGCTCCCCTACGTCGTCCCCTCCTGGGCCGTCTCCCAGGCCTGGCTGGCGACCTTCCACAACGTCGAATTCGGCGGCTCGCCCGGCATCCTCCAGGGATTCGGCATCAACCCCCCGTTGTGGCTCGCCGCCGGCGCGCTGCCGATCATCCTCGTCATCGGCCTCCACTCCTCCTCGATCGTCTACCTGCTCGCGAGCGGCAGCCTCCGCAACATCGGGGCGGAGCTCGAGGAAGCCGCGACCGTCCTCGGCAGCAGCACGTCCCGGGTGCTGTCGCGCATCACCGCCCCGCTCCTCGTCCCCGCCGTGGCCGCCGCCGGGGCGCTCGTCTTCGCCGGCGTGGTCGGCGATTTCGGTACCGCCTACCTGCTCGGCACCCCCGTCCACTACGAGACGCTCGCCACTTCGCTGTACGCGAACATCACGACCAATCAGATGGGAGAGGTGGCAGTGCTTGCGAGCCTCGTCGTGCTGCTCGGCGCCGGCGTGATCCTGATCGAGAGCAAGCTGTCGCGTCGCACCGAGCGCTTCAAGATGCTCGGGACGAGCCAGCCGGTGCGACCGTCCCGCCCGCGGCGACGCCTCGCCGCGCTCGGCATGACCGGGTTCCTCACGGCGGTGGTCGGTCTGGGTGCGGCCGTGCCGGTGTTCATCCTCGCGAGCACCTCGGTGATGCGCATCTCCGGTCAATTCGCGCTCTCGAACTTCACCTTGCGCTACTGGCTCGCGACGTACCTGCCGAGGCACCGGATATTCCCCTACGGCCTGCTGCGCGGCATGGACCTGTACAGCGCCATCTGGACGACGGTCCGCATCATGGGTCTGGCGGCGATCATCAGCGGGGTCGCCGGGTTGCTCGTGGGGTACGTCGTGACCCGCAGCAGGAGCCGAACGGTCGCGAACACCGTCCGCCAGTTGACCTTCCTCCCCTACCTGATCCCGGGGGTCTCCCTCGCGGCCGCCTATATCGTGTTCTTCGAGCGCCAACAGGGGCCGATCCCACCCCTCTACGGCAGCCTCACCCTTGTCATCCTCGCCATGATCGTGCTCCACCTCCCCCTCACCTCGAGGAGCGCCATCGCGTCCTTCGCGCAGATGGGCCGCTCGAGCGAGGAGGCGGCGCAGGTCCACGGCGCATCGTTCCTGCGGACGGTGAGTCGGATCGTCGCCCCCCAACAGGTCCGGGCCTTCGCGACCGCCATGACGCTCGCCTTCGTCTCCGGGGTGAAGGAGCTGAACGTCGTGATCATGCTCACGATCTCGAGCGCGGGGCTGCTCACGAACCTCTTCTTCTCTCTGCAGGGCTCCGACCTCTACCGTCAGCAGGCGGACGGCGTCTGTCTCGTGATCACGTTGCTCGCGCTTGCCGGCTACCTGGCCATCTCGAAGATCGCCAGCGTCGACCTCATTTCGTCCCTGGGGGGTGCCAGTGCCACGAATCGTCCTGCGTGACCTCTCCAAGCGTTACGGCAGGGGCGCTGCCGCCGTGGAGCACCTCGACCTCGACCTGCCCGACGGCAGCTTCACCGCGATCCTCGGGCCGTCGGGCTGCGGCAAGACGACGACGCTGCGCATGCTGGCCGGCCTCGAGGTGCCGACGACCGGCACGGTCACCGTCGGGGAGCGGCTCTTCTCCTCGGCCGCGGACGGCATCTTCGTGCCGCCGAACGATCGCCACCTCGGTCTCGTCTTCCAGAACTACGCGCTCTGGCCGCACCTCTCCGCGGCCCGCAACGTCGAGTTCGGTCTGGCGGTCAAAAAGGTCGGGCGGGTCGAGCGTCGGCGACGTATCGGCGATGTTCTCGACTTGCTGCGCGTCGCCCACCTCGCCGACCGCCTGCCCGCGCAGCTGTCCGGCGGCGAGCAGCAGCGTGTCGCCATCGCCCGGGCGCTCGCCCCGAACCCGAGTCTCGTCCTGTTCGACGAGCCGCTCTCCAATCTCGACGCCCAGCTCCGCCTCGAGCTCTCGAGCGAGCTGCACCGCCTCCACCGGGAGCTCGGCATGACCGCCGTCCTCGTCACCCACGACCAGGCCGAGGCGATGGCGGTGGCGACGGTGCTCGTCGTCATGCGCGACGGCGCCGTCGAGCAGGTCGGCTCCCCGGTCGAGGTCTACCGTGCCCCGGCCACCACGCACGTCGCGAAGTTCCTCGGAAGCCCGCCCATGAACCTGCATCCCGCCGACGGTCCGCTCAGCTCACTTCGCGACGCGATCGCCCAGGGCCAGGGGCTCGAGCCAGGCATGGCCGACGTCGTCGGTGTCCGACCGGAGCACGTACTGCTCGACGACGCTCGTCCCGGTTGGCGACAGCGCGCGCGGGCGCGCTCGGTGCTGTCCACGGGCGCCTCGGCCCTCGTCCACCTCGTCCTCGACGGCGGTGCCGAGCTCTCGGCGGTTGTGCGCGGCGAGAGCGATCTCGAGCCGGATCGGGTTGTCGAGGTGACGGTCGAGGCCGACCGCGGCCACCTCTTTGATCGCGAGGGACGGCGCCTGCGCCCGCGCGGGGTCCCAAGCGCGCTGCCGACGTCCCCCGAGCTCTTCGAGGAGGTCCTTCCTTGGTCCCGGTGAAACGTCCCGGTGCACTGCTCTTGGACTTCGGGGGGGTGTGCTACATCTCGACCCGGCGCGACGGCTGGCAGCGGGTGGTCGCCGGCGCCGTCGAGGAGGTTCTGGGCCGCGCGCACTGCGAGGCGCCCCCACGTGCCCTGATCGAGCGCGACCTCGGGGTGGCGGCCATCGCCGAGAACGGATGGAAGACCGCCGCGAGCCGTACCGCCGCCCCAGCGGAGCTCACCGCCGCCACGTACTGGGGCGAGTTCGTCGCCTGCGACTGGCCCGCGGCGGCACGCGCGTCGCTCGTCAGCAGCTCGAAGGCGCTCTCGCGCGTCCTCGTCGAGTCGATCTCCACCTACGCCGTCCGGCCCGGCATCCCCGAGCTGCTCAAGGAGGCGGCGACAAAGGGCATCCCCGTCGCCATCGTCTCGAACACCCGCTCGGGGGCGGCCTTCCGGGATCAGCTCGCCCGCGACGGTCTCGCCGATCTGATCGCACTCCAGGTCTACTCCGACGAGGTCGGCATCCGGAAGCCCAATCCCGAGATGCTGCGGCTCGCCGCCAGGGGTCTCGGCGTCAGCCTGGACGCGTGCTGGTACTGCGGCAACCACTACGACCGGGACGTGATGTGCGCGCGGCGCGCGGGCGTCGGGGTGGCGGT
>JASHYA010000039.1 GCA_030043315.1 Acidimicrobiales bacterium | reverse complement strand
CGGGCAGGCCGAAGGTGCCGAGCTGTTCGTGCGGGTTCTGCGTCGCCACCACGAAGAATACGTCCGGCAGCCGGTAGGTCGTGCCGTCGGCGCTCACCTGGCGCTCCTCCATGGCCTCGAGCAGCGCTGACTGGGTGCGCGGCGAAGCTCGATTGATCTCGTCAGCCAAGAGCACCGGGGTGAACACCGGTCCGGGCCGGAACTCGAACTCCTGGCGTTGGCGGTTGAAGATGCTGGACCCGGTCACGTCCGATGGGAGGACGTCCGGGGTGAACTGGACACGCCGGAACCCGCACCCGATGGCCGTCGCCAGGGTACGGGCGAGCAACGTCTTGCCGACCCCGGGTACGTCCTCCAGGAGTACATGTCCCCGCGCCACGAGGGCCACGAGCAAGAGGTCGATCACGTCCTCTTTGCCTACGACCACGCTCTGCACGGCCCGACGAACACGCGCCAGCGGCAGCGGAACGGTCTCGTATGTCACGGCAACATCGGCCAGGTCCGTCCGTCATCGATCGTTTGCACGATCCCATGATCCCACGACACGTTGGGCCACGACGGGCGAGCGGCGCTTTGCGCGCACGGGAGAGACGACTTCTCATTACTGCAATTCCCGAGAGCTCCGGCCAACGAGCTTCTTGCTCAAAGGCCTTTCGATACTGTTCTCTGCCTGAAGCGCATTCGATGGAGGTGGAGATGGCGGAGCTGCTGGTGGAGAGCGACGAGCTGGTGCTGCACCTGAGCGGGACCGAGAAGCTCGAGGCGGTTCACGGGGACCTGCGTGCACCGCGATCGGCGGTCCGTTCTGTCGAGATCCTGGACGACGCCCATGAGCCCGTGGACCATGGGTTCAAGGTGGGCGAGCGCCTCCCGGGCTACTCGGAGGTCGCCGTCGTGCGGACCGAGGGTCAGAAGCTGTTCGCGGTCGTCCACCACGACACGCCGCGCGGCGTTCGCATCGACTTCGAAGGCACCGATTACGACGCATGGATCGTCGGTTCCACAGATCCCGAATCGGTGAAGCAGCAGATCGAACAGGGGTGACCGCGACAAGCGCAGCCCTGGTCTCGGCGACCCGGGTCTAGCCGGTCGAGCCCGGTGCCGGTGATGGATCCGGTCGGGCTTGGCTTCGTGGTTGCCGAATGGTCACTCCTCGGCTCTCCACCGCCGGTAGAGGTCGGTGAGCTCGGCCTGGGCGTCGGGACTCAGGTCGTCGGGTTCGACCGATCCGGTCAGCTTGATGGTCGCCCGAATCTGCTCCAGGTAGGCGCTGCAGTTGGGGCAGTTTCGCAGATGGGCTTCGAACCGGCGGCGTTGTCGACGCGTCAGGGCACCCTCGAGGTAGAGGGTCACCAATTCCACCGCCTGCTTGCAGACGAGGTCGCGACGACGGACGAGCAGCATGACTCAGCGGCCTCCCATGTGGGGCTGGAGGAGCTGCCGGAGCCGGTTGCGGCCCCGATGAAGCAGGATCCTCTGGTTTCCCTGGCTCAGATCGAGCACGCTGCAGACCTCGTCGCTCGTCAGCCCCTCGACGTCGCGGAGTAGCACGACCTGGCGCTGGTGGAGCGGAAGCTCGGCCAGGGCCTCCTTCATGACGGGGGCCCACCTGGCGGCGTCGAGCCGTTCGTCGGTTCGCTCCACCCACGGCACCACCGGTGCCGTCCACGCCCCCGCCTGATCGAAGCAATCTGGATCGAGGGCCGGGCCCGGAACCACACCACTGCGAAGCTCGCGCGCGCCGGCCGAGCGCGCCCGGTTGGCGAGGATGCTGAACAGCCAGGTTTTGAAGGACGATCGTCCCTCGAACCGGTGCAGTCCCTTGACCACGGCCATCCAGGTCTCCTGGACGACCTCCTCCGCGACGGCGGCGGTGGGAACGATCGAACGGGCCAGTCGCAGCAGGCGCCCCTGGTACCGGTCCACGAGGTCAACGAACGCCGTCTCGTCGCCCTGACGCAGGCGCAGAAGCAGCTCCGAGTCGGCCTCCACCGCCGCGCACTCTACGGCGACGACGCTCGGTCGGGGGCGCGCGTGTGACCGAACGATCGACGACCGCCTTCCCGTCGTGTGCCGCTGTGCCTCACGGGGTCGCGCGCTCGACGGTCACACAGAGCGGCCGGTCCGTTACGGAGGAGGGATCCGAGCCCGCTCACAGGCACGACCGCGTAACGCGCGGAGGCGGGTGCGGGACTGACCTGTCGAACCAATCTTCCGACCTGCGAGGAGCGCCCGATGAAGAACATCCTGAAGGTGACCGCCGGTGCCGCCATGGTGGCCGGCGTGTCGTTTACCGCGCCGATCGTCGCCGGCGCGAGCGCTTCGGGCGGCACAGCCGCACCGTGGACCCGGGGACCCTGGGCGGGAGAGGTGTTCGTCCAGACGGACAACCTCGCGGGAAACGCGGTCGTGGTCTACCAGCAGTCGGCGAACGGAACCCTCCGGTTGGCGGGCACGTACGCCACCGAGGGCCTCGGCGGGAAGCTCAACGGCTCGGTGGTGGACCACCTGGCATCGGAGGGATCCCTCGTGTACGACCAGACTGACGGGTTCTTGTACGCGGTGAACGCCGGAAGCAATACGTTCTCCGTCTTCTCGGTGGAGGGGAAACGACTTGCGTTGCGCCAGGTGCTGCCCTCGGGCGGACAGTTCCCGGTGAGTCTTGCCGTCCGAGGGAGCGCGGTCTACGTGCTCAATGCGCTCGGCGGCGGGGACGTGTCGGGCTTCCAGTGGGCAAGGGGACGCCTTGCACCCGTCCCGGGCTCCACCCGACAGCTCGACCTCACAACGCCAACGAACACAACACAGTTCACCCACACGCCCGGCCAGGTCGCCTTCTCACCCGGTGGCACACAGCTGATCGTGACCACCAAGGCGGGAGGCCAATCGATCGACGTGTTCGGCGTGCTCCCCGACGGGTCCCTCACCCCGACCGCCACGGTGAATGCCGAACCTGGCGATGTGCCCTTCGGCCTCACCTTCACCCCGGGGGGGACGCCGCTCGTCACCAACGCGGGACCGGACTCGGTGACCTCGTACGCGTTGAGCCGTGACGGTGCGATGACGCCGATCAGCTCAGTGGCGACGGGCCAGGCTGCGACCTGCTGGATCACTTCGGCCCGCGGCGCGTTCTTCCTCTCGAACGCCGGCAGCGCCACGGTCAGCTCCGTGGTCCAGCAGCCAAAGGGACAGCTGAACCTCGTCGCCACGACGGACACCGACGCAGGGACCGTCGACTCCGCAGCGACACCGGGCGAGCGGTTCCTCTACGTCCAGACGGGCGGCGCAGGGATCGTCGACGAGTTCCGGATCGGCACGGACGGCTTGGTGAGCGAGATCGGCTCGGTCGTCGTCACAGGGGCGGTCGGGGGTGAGGGGATCGCGGCGTCCTGATCGTTTCGTCCGACGGGGTGCGACGACGCCCGTCACTGCGTGCGGAAGTAGTGGCCCTGCTCCAGGTCCTCCAGCAGGCCGGGGCCGGTCGCTTCCCATCCGAGCAGCTTCCGCGTGATGTCGGCGCTCGCCGGGGAGTCGACGGTCACCATCGGAGCGAGAAAGCCGAAGTGCACGTTGGCTTCGTCCCGCGGGATGGGCTTCGTGGGCACGTCCAAGTGGCGTCCGACCGCTTGTGCGATCTCGCGGAAGGGGACGCCTTCGTCACCTACCGCGTGCACCACGGAGCCGCCCGGCGCGGATTCGACGGTGAGACGCACCAGATGGGCGGCGTCGGAACGATGGACCGCCGGCCAGCGATTGGTGCCGTCGCCGGCGTAGCCGGCCACACCGCGCCGACGCGCGATCCCCACGAGCATCGCCACGAACCCGTGATCGCCGTCGCCGTGGACCGTCGGCGGGAAGCGCACCACCGACGAGCGGACGCCGATGCCGCGCAGTGACAGTGCGAGCAGCGCGGTGGCGTGCCGCACGCCTGCCGGGTTCGACCGAAGGTCCTCGCTCGGCACGAGCCCGTCCTCCTCGATCGCCGTCCGGCCCGGAGCAAGTCCGAGCGTGCCCGAAGCGAGCACAAAGGGACGATCGGACCCGGCAAGGGCTGCGCCCATGGCCGCGACGGCCCGCCGGTCAGCGGCGCCTGCTGCGGCGAAATCGCCACCGAAGGCGACGTCGTGCTGGAAACCGAGGTGGATCACCCCCTCCGACTCGGCGGCCGCGCCGGCGAGGCCGCCGGGATCGTCGAGGTCGCCTCGCGTCACGATGGCGCCGGCCGACTCCAGGCGCTGCGCCGATGCGTCCGATCGGGCGAGGCCGACCACCTCGTGGCCGGCTTCGAGCAGCTCGGGGACGACCGCCGAGCCGATCCAGCCCGACCCACCGGTGAGGAAGAGTCGCATGGGAGCACCTCCGTGTGGCTGTGATGACAGTTGCAGACATCACTCTCTCACACCATGTCAGTCACTGTCAACACTACGATGGGGAACGTGGGCCGATGGCAGCCGGACAGTCGAGGGCGCCTCCAGGAAGCCGCCCTGGTTCTCTTCGCCGAGCGAGGCTTCGACCAGACGACCGCGGCCGAGATCGCCGCGCGAGCTGGGCTGACCGAACGAACCTTCTTCCGCCACTTCGCCGACAAGCGAGAGGTGCTCTTCGGCGGGTCCGACCTCCTCAAGGACCGGATCGTCTCAGGGGTGTCCGGCGCGCCCGCGTCCGACGGTCCCCTCGACGCGGTGGCCCGGGGCCTCGACGCCGCCGCCGCCATGCTGGGCCAGTTCCGCCGCGACCTGTCGCGCAAACGCCAGGCGGTGATCTCCGCCAATCCCGAGCTGCGCGAGCGAGAGCTCGCCAAGATCGCCGACTACGCGGCGGCCGTCGCGGCCGTGCTGCGCGACCGGGACGTCGGCGAGCCGCAGGCGACCATCGCCGCCGAGGCCGGGATGACGCTCCTCCGGGTAGCCCTCGAACGGTGGGGCAGCGCATACGACGACCGAGATCTCACGACGACCATGCGGGACACCATCACCGAGCTGAGGGCGGTCGCAGTCGCAGTCGATGGCTGAGCCGCGGCGCCCCCTGCACACGGCTCCTGGTCGTGTTAGACCGTGACCCGTGCCTCTCATCCCCGAGTCCCACCGTGACCTGCTCGACGCCGATGTCGCGACGCTCGCCACCATCGGCTCTGACGGACGTCCGCAGCTGACGGAGGTGTGGTTCTTGAGAAACGACGAGGACCCGGAGCGGCCCGTCGCGATCTCCCTCAGCACCGCACGCCAGAAGACGAAGAATCTCCGCAACGATCCGAAGTGCACGCTGTTCGTGCTCGATCTGGCAGTGCCGCAGCGCTACCTCGAGATCCGAGGCGATGCGGAGATCGAGCCCGATGACGAGTACGACTTTGCCGACCGCGTCGGCCACAAGTACGGAGCGGATCTCCGCAGCTTCGATCCGGAAGGGGAGTCGCGGGTCGTGGTGAAGCTACGAGCAGAGCGGATCAACGCGGTAGACATGCGCCGCTGACCGGAACCACCCCCATTCCGGCCCCATTCCGGCTCAGCGGGTGAGGCGCCAGATCCGGGAGGGTCCGCGAAGCGGTGCCGTGGTCTGCAGTGGCGCCTCGATCTCCCGGGAACCCTCCAGTATCTCCAGCCGACCGACCCTGGTTCCGGCCGGGACAGGCACGGTGAGGGTGGCAAGCCGGGCGGTCACCCGGAGGCTGAGGCCCGGCCAAGCCGGGACCTCCACCGTCCGAGGCACCCTCACGGGCGTCGATGCACCCCACCGCGTGAAGAGCCGTCCGACGACGCGCCCGGCCTGGAAGACCGGGAAGTCACCGAGCTCCGCAAGCCCAGCCTTCATCAGCGCCTCGCCGGCATCGACCGCCGCCGTGTCGGGACCGGTCGGACCGGTCTGGCCGAGGACCGCACCGAACAGTGTCACCGTCCGCCCGCTCACTGTCTTCTCCGCTGCGAACAGGTAGCAGCCGTTGGTGGTGGTGTCCGAGCCGGCCTCGATGCCGATGACGCCGTTCTCATGGAGGACGAAGTTCGGGTTGTACTCGAGTCCGGCTTCGGGCAGATCCACGTCCCCGAGCGACGCCACCTCCTCGAACACCGGGATCCGCATGGCCGCCTCAGCGAGACGGATGAGATCGCCCGGGGTGCTGAGAACGGCGTCCGGACCACTGGGCGCGGTGATACGGGTCTGCCGGAGACCGAGGGAGAGGGCAGTCTCGTGCATCCTCGTCACGAAGGCAGACGTGCTCCCTGCGTCCCAGTCGGCGAGGAGCGTGGCCATGTCGCTGCCCGAATCGACGAGGAGGCCCTCGATGGCGTCGAGCTCGGTCAGGCGCTCCCCCGTGGAGACCGGGACCTCGGGTTCGTCCGCCACGCTTCCGGCGCGGTACGCCGCGAGCGTCCGGGGTGTCACCGCGATGGTCGGCCCGCCGTCCCCGCCGATGGACAGGGGGTGGTCCTTCAAGACGACGTAGGCCGTGAGCACCCCGGACAGCACGCCGATCGGGACCGGCCGGGAGTCCCTGTCCTGTCCCAAGCTGCCGAGGCCGCGTACGCTCAAGGCCGCCTCGCCCGCAGCCGGCCAAGGCATCCTGGCCGCATTCCCCGGGATGCGGGCCGAGGCAGCCAGTCCCCGCAGCGTCGGCGGTGTCAGCGGCCGGAACCATTGCACCAGCGCGCCGGCGACGACCGCCACGACCAGCACGACCGCGACACCGACGGCGATCCGCAGCGCCAATCGTGCACGCCGGTCCCTCGCGACCATCCTTGCCGTCTCTTTGGACGGCGGTGGGAGACGCCGCCCCAGTTCGGCGAGGCGCGCCTTGGTCCCCCTGTCGAGGCGGTGCCCGGCGTGAACCGGTCGACGCTCGCCAGGCAGGCCGTCACCTACCACCAACCGCGGACTCTACGGCTGCGACGCGCCCGACGGACCTCGCGCCGGAGCCGGCGGACGGAACGACGTCGAACACACGCCGCAGCTCCCGAGCCGGCCACCTTTCCCCAGGTCGGTAGTGTTGCCGGAGCCCCATGTCCACCGCGCATTCCCGAACGAGACACCGTCGTACCGCCGTCCAGCGGGAGCTGCGCTGAGGTGGCGACCGAGCTCCTCTACCTGCACGACGCCTACCTCCGCGACATCGCCGCGACCGTCACCGCGGTCGCCGCCGACCGGGTGACGCTGGACCGCACCGTCTTCTACCCGACCGGCGGGGGTCAACCGCACGACACCGGAACGCTCGGAGACGCCCTCGTGGTCGACGTGCACAAGGAAGGCGACGCGGTCTGGCACGTCCTCGACGGTCCCGTTCCCGCCTTGGGCGAGACCGTGCAGGGCCACCTCGACTGGGAGCGGCGTCACGCGCTCATGAGGACGCACTCCGCGCTCCACGTCCTCTGCGGCGTCATCTGGAACGAGTGGGGCAAGGCCGTCACCGGCGGCAACATGGAGCCACTGAGCGCGCGCATGGACTTCGAGTTCGACCCTCTTCCGCAGGGATTCGGCACGACCGTCGAAGCCCTTGTGAACGAGGAGCTCGCAGCGGGACGGCCCATCGAGGTGCGCTTCCTCCCTCGGCAGACCGCGCTCCAAGACGAGGACCTCATCCGCACGAAGGTCAACCTCGTCCCTGCCTCGGTGACGTTGCTGCGGGTGATCGACATCGTCGGCCTGGACAAGCAAGCGGACGGCGGGACGCACGTGCGGAGCACGGACGAGGTCGGCCGGATCCGAGTGGCGAAGACGGAGTCCAAGGGCAAGGCGAACAAGCGCATCCGTCTCGAGGTGCTCGACTGATGACCCGGCCGGCGGCGAGGGGCGAGACGCCGAGGGTCGGGAGCGCACCCACGCCGTCGCGGGTGGTCGTCACCGCCGGCCATGTCGACCACGGCAAGTCGACCCTGGTCGAGTGGCTCACGGGCACGCACCCCGACCGCCTGGAGGAGGAGCGCCGACGGGGACTGACCATCGATCTCGGCTTCGCCTCCACGGTGCTCCCGTCGGGGATCGAGGTCGGGATCGTCGACGTGCCGGGACACGTGCGCTTCTTGAAGAACATGGTCGCCGGAGTGGGAGCGGTGGACGCGTGCCTCTTCGTGATCGCTGCGACCGAGGGATGGAAGCCGCAGACCGAGGATCACCTCCGCATCCTCGAGGCCGTCGGCGTGCGCCACGCCGTTGTGGCCCTGACCCACGCCTCATCGGTCGGGCCCGATCGGCTCGAGGAAGTACGTGAGGAGATCGCGACACGGGTCTCGGGGACCCTCCTCGAAGGGGCGCCGGTCGTCGCGGTGGACGTTCCCGCAGGTTTCGGACTCGATGGTCCCAGCGGTCTGCGCGAGACCCTCGACACCATGGTCGCCGCAGTGCCGCCCGCACCCGACCGTGGCCGGCCGCGCCTGTGGATCGACCGCTCCTTCGCGATCCGCGGTGCAGGCGCCGTCGTGACGGGCACGCTCGCAGGCGGCGTCATCGCAGTCGGCGACCACTTGGACGTCGTCTCCTCCGCGACGGCTGCGCCGGTGCCGGTGCGCGTTCGTGGGCTCGAGAGCTACGGCAGGCGCCTCACTCTCGCGGATCCTGGGCGTCGTCTCGCGGTCAACCTCGCGGGCGTAGACCGCCATGCCGCGGCACGCGGCGGCGCGCTGCTCCGTGCGAGCCAGTGGCACCGTTGCAGCGTCGCCGATGCCGAACTCACGACGCGGCCCGGGCTGGACCACCCGGTGTCCGCGCGCGGCGCGTACCTCGCCCACCTCGGCACCGGCGAGCAGGCCGTCCGGTTGCGTCTCCTCGGTCAGCGCGCCGGTCAGGGCGGCGAGATCCCCCCAGGCTCGAGCGGGAAGGTGCGGATGTGGCTCACCGCGCCGCTCCCGCTCGCACCGGGCGACCGTTTCGTCCTGCGAGATGCCGGGCGCAGGGAGGTGGTCGGCGGGGGCACCTTGCTCGACGTCGCGCCGGTCCTGGCCGTCTCGAGGGCCGAGCCGAGCATCTCCGCCGCCCGCGTGGTCGCAGAGCGGGGTTGGGTGGACGCGGACGAGCTCGAGCGGCTCACCGGCACGGCGGCGACGCCCACCCTCGGACGCTGGGTGGTCGACGCGGCGGCGCTCGAGCGCGCTCGGTCGGCGGTCTCCGAGCGCGTCCGCGCGGCCGGCCCCTCCGGGCTCGACTTGTCCGTCCTCGACGCTCGGGAGCGGGCCGTCGCCGCGACGCTGGACGGCCTGACCGTGTCCCACGGCATCGCCCGCGTCGGACGTGCGCACGGCGTGTCGGGCGAAGCTTCGTCGGACCGCCCCATAGCTCCCGCGGCTCCGCCCAGTCCTGGAGGGGACACAGGGGAGGCGCGGGCCGAGGGGGCAGGCGCCGGGAGCAGCGACGTCCTGACCGAGCCCGACGCGGGCGCGACAGTCGACGCGGACCTGCTCGACCACCCTTACCTGACGACCCTCCGGAAGTCCCCGTTCGACCCGCCTCCACCGACCGGTGTGGCCCGCAACGACCTCCGCCGCCTCGTCCGCAGCGGTCTCGTCGTCGAGACGAACGGACTGTGGTTCGCGGCGAGCGCGATCGAGGAAGCTGCGGCGCGCATCTCAGCCCTGCTCGCCGAGAACCCCGCCGGTGTACGGGTCTCTGATGTGCGCGACGCGCTGGGTGCCTCCCGGCGCACGGTCCTGCCTCTTCTCTCGCACCTCGATGCGACCGGGATGACGCGACGCGACGGCGACCTGCGCACCGCCGGACCGAAGCTGCTGCCGCCGCCTACCGGCGGCGCCCGAGCAAGGAGCGGACCGTGACCAATTCCGACACCCGGGAGACCGGCCCCGAAGCCGCCTTCGACCTCACGGAGTGGACCACCTGCGGCGGGTGTGCGGCGAAGTGGGGCGCGGGGCCGCTCGACACGCTGCTCGCGACCCTCGCACAGCGCCCGACCGACGGCGCGTTGCTCGTCGGCCTCGACGCGTTCGACGACGCGGCGGTCCTCGCGCTCGGCAACGACCTCGCGCTCGTGTCCACGACCGACTTCTTCCCTCCGATGGTCGCAGATCCCGCCGACTACGGCGCCATCGCAGCGGCCAACGCCTGCAGCGACGTGTTCGCCATGGGCGGGCGTGTGGTGCTCGCGCTGAACATCGCCGCGTTCCCCGAGGACCTCCCCCACCACGTGATCGACGCGATCGTGTCGTCCGCGGCCGCCGTGGTCGCCGAAGCGGGGGGTGTCGTCGCCGGCGGCCACACGATCCGCTCCGCCGAGCCGATCTTCGGCCTCGCCGTCCAGGGCCTCGTCAGCCCCGACCGCATCCTGACGAAGCGCGCGGCCCGTCCAGGCCAGGCGGTGGTCCTGTCAAAGCCCCTCGGGACGGGCATCGTCCTGCAAGGCGGCGCAGAGGACGCGCGGCGGGCGACCGTCGACGTCATGCGCACGCTGAATCGCGACGCCTCGCTCGCGCTGCAGGCCCTCGGCACCGTCGTCGGGGCGGTCACCGACGTGACCGGCTACGGCCTCTTCGGCCACGGCTGGGAGGTCGCCGAACGATCGGGCGTCGCGTTGGTGCTCGACGCAGGCGCGCTCCCCCTCTACCCCGGTGCGCTCGACACCGCAGCGCGCGGCGTGCGGACCGGGGGGGACCGGCGGAACCGCGACCACCTCGCAGGCCGGGTCGAGTCGTCGGCCACACCGGCGCGCGAGGCGATCGCCTTCGATCCGCAGACCTCCGGCGGTCTCCTCGCGACCGTGGACGCGGCCGCGGTGCCCGACCTCGCCGCCGCCGGCTTCGTCCCCATCGGCGAGGTCGTAGGCGGTCCCGCCCGCGTGCTGCTCCGATGAGCGAAGGGACCCGGTCGGCCCGCGGCCGCGGCGATGCGACGGCGCCGCGACCGCCATCGGTCGACGAGCTCGCGCGCTCGATGTCGGGGACCGGCCTTCCCCACTCCGTGCTCGTGGACGCGGCGCGCGATGCGATCGCGACCGGCGACCCCACCACGGCCGCTCCACGCGCAGAGCGGTTCGCCACGACGCTCCTGCGCCCGGTGATCAACGCCACGGGAGTGCTCCTCCACACGAATCTCGGCCGCGCGCCGGTCGCCGTCGCCCGCAGAGGCGAGCCCACCCGCTACTCCAACGTGGAGCTCGACCTCGGGACCGGTCGCAGGGGATCGAGGAGCGACCATGCCGCGCGGCTGCTCGCGCTCGCCGCCGGCGCCGAAGCCGCGCTGGTCGTGAACAACGGCGCGTCGGCCGTGCTGCTCGCGCTGAGTGCCCTCGCCGCCGACACCCGGGTCCCCGTGAGCCGCGGGGAGCTGGTCGAGATCGGCGGCGGCTTTCGGATCCCCGAGGTGCTCGCCGCGTCCGGCGCGACGCTCGCCGAGGTCGGCACCACCAACCGCACCCGTCTTGCCGACTACCGCGAGGTGATCGACGACGGCGACGGCGCGGTCGGACTCGTCTTGAAGGTCCACCGTTCGAACTACCAGATGGTCGGCTTCACCGAGGAGGTTGCCGTCCGGGAGCTTGCGACCCTCGGCCCACCGGTCGTCTTCGACATCGGTTCCGGCCTCCTCGACGAGGCGACCCCGTGGCTCCGCGGCGGCCCGCCGCCATGGCTGCGGGGGGAGCCGGCAGCACGCCAGGTGCTCGAGCAGGGCGCCGCGCTGGTCACCTTCTCCGGAGACAAGCTCCTCGGTGGACCGCAGGCGGGTGTGATCGCGGGGCGACGCGACCTCGTGCAGGTGTGCGCACGGCACCCCCTCGCCCGTGCGCTGCGGCCCGGCGGCCTCGTCCTCGAGGTCCTCCAGGACACGGCGCTCGCCTACCTCCGCCGTGACGGCGACGCGATCGCCTTCTGGCGGATGGCGCAGGTACCCGTCGGCGAGCTCGTGCGGCGGGCGGAGGAGCTCGGCGTGGGGGAGGTGGTCCGGTGCCACTCGGTTCCCGGCGGCGGCACCCTGCCGGGCCTCGAGATCGACTCCGCCGGTGTGGCCCTCCCGGGCGACCGCACCGCAGCGCTCCGGCGCGCCGAGGTCCCGGTGATCGGCCGGGTCCACGCCGGGACGACGCTCCTGGACCTCCGCACCGTCGACCCGGCCGACGACGTGCTGGTCGCCGACGCCGCGAAGGCCGCGCTCTCGTCGATCGACGGTTGACGCTGGGGGCGGCGCGCCGCGCGGCGCAGGTCAGCGCGGCCGACGGCGCGTCGCGCGCCGCAGCACGTCGGAGTACGCCTCGATGCCCTCACGGCTGAGCCGCGCCTCGGGGCCGCTCGCGATCGCGACCCGCTCGGGGACGATCCCCCAGATCGGGATCTGCTCCGCCTCCCACCAGGCGACGGTCTGTGCGAGGTCGTTCGTGCCGAGCCGGGCGGCGCAGACCACGATCCCGAAGGGGGTCTTCGACGGCACCATCTCCACGGTCGCGACGACTCGGGAGAACTCCACGCCACCAGCCCGCGTGGGGATCACGACCGCGTCGGCACGTTCGACCGCCGCGCGGACGATCCTCTCGTCGCCGGGCGGCGTGTCCACGACCGCCAGACCGTCGTGGCGTTCCATCGCCCGGCCGACGGTCCGCTCCGAGGGGGCCTCCTCGAGCTCCACCCCCTCGACCGTGCGCGCCTCGAGCCACTCGGCGGACGACGCCTGCCGGTCTGCGTCGACGAGCAGCACAGGGTCGAAGCCGCGCTCGACGGCCGAGGCGGCGAGGTACACCGCGGTGGTGGTCTTTCCCACCCCACCCTTCACGTTGCTCACGACGATGTTCATGGGCTGTCCAAGGAGCGTGCTCGGCGGGGAGTGTGGCGCACCTGTCCCAGCCCTGTCCAGCCCACCGTCGTAGACCGTCTCCCGGCCCTGCCGCCGCGTACCCGGATAGCGGGAATCGGACGGACGACGACCGGCTGGCGGCTTGCCAGGCTTCGTGGGTCCGAGCGGCATCGACGTCGCAGGTAGCGTCCCGTCATGCGCTTCAGTGTTTGGCCGTCGACGGCACAGTCCTGGGAGGACTTCCACGACGCAGCGGCCCACGCCGCACGGACCGGTTGGGACGGCGTCTGGGCCGCCGACCACTTCATGGCCCCGACATCCTCCGTCGACCGCCCGATGCTCGAATGCTTCACCGCGCTCTCGGCGCTGGCGGCGAGCGTCCCCCGGCTCCGCATCGGTTCCCTCGTCGCGGGGAACACCTACCGTCACCCCGCGGTGCTCGCCAACATGGTGGCGACGCTCGACCACGTGAGCGGTGGGCGCGTCGTCCTCGGGCTGGGGGCGGGTTGGCAGGAGAACGAGCACGCCGCCTACGGCATCGAGTTCTACGACGTCCCGGGTCGGCTTGCCCGGCTCGACGAGGCGTGCGCAGTCGTCCGCCACCTGTTCGACGACAAGAGGAGCGACTTCGAAGGCCGGTTCTACACGCTCGCCGACGCGCCCTTGGAGCCGAAGCCGGTCCAACCGCATCTGCCGCTGCTCATCGGGGGTGGGGGCGAGAGGGTGACGCTGCGTATCGCCGCACGTTGGGCGGACGAGTGGAACACCTGGGGTCATCCGGACGTGCTGGCCGCCAAGGGTGCGGTCCTCGAACGCCACTGCGAATCCATCGGGCGCGACCCCGCGGAGATCGCCCGGTCCGCCCAGGTGCTCGTCGACCTCGAGGGAACGGTCCAGACGTACGACATGCCCCACCGGAGGGCGTACCCGACGGCGTCAGGGGGTGCGTCCGAGCTCCAGGACGTGCTCCTCGCCTACGAGGAGGCGAACGTCGGAGAGTTCATCGTTCCGGACTGGAACCTCGGCACGGGCACCGCGCGTCGCGACCTCATGGACCGATTCATGGAGGAGGTGGCGGCCCCGTTCAGGACAGGGTGAGCGGCGCGGGACTCTTGCGCCCACCGGTCATTTCGCAGCCGGGCCCACCGCAGACAGCCCGCGACGTGCCAAGGCATCGGGCTGGCCCACCGCGGGCGGCAGTTCCGTGACGGGGGGCGTGTGCACCTGCATGACGATTCCCGCGAGCAAAGCGATCATCGGCACCACCCCTGCGAACGCTGCGCCCAGCAATCCGAGCGGCGGGCTCCACTTGCCGTCGAGAAAGTCGATCGGCCCGTTGACGCCCACCGCGTAGCGGCGAAGCGCCTCGAGGAACGCCGCGATGTAGGCGACGCCCATGCCGATCGACAGGGCCACCGCGGTGCGCGTGCGCCACCGTCTCACCAACGCCGAGCGTTCGGCGAGCGCGGCCGAGACGAGCGGCACCCCCACCGCGAGGGGAAGGGTGTAGCGGCCTTGCCACAGGATTCCCAATCGGTGCGCCTCGCCGTAGGAGATGACGATCGGCACGACGACCACGGCGACGATCAACAGCATGAGGGCCCCCGCGCGGCGGGCGCTCGCGCACTGCGACGCGAGAACCACGAGGAAGGCGACGATGACGAACCACACCACGTAGGTGAGGATGGGAGACCGCGTGTCAAGCCACCCGAAGACCCCCACCATCTGCAGGGTCCATCCCCCGGTGTGCCCGAAGAGCGTCCCAATCAGGCCGAGGCTGGACTCTCCGGGCCGGACGTGTGTACCGACGGGCCTGAGGTCCAACGCGTGCTCGCCGATGATCCACGAGATGGCGAACACGCCACAGGCGAGCAGCGGGACGGCCCACCGGCGAGCCGCCTGGCTGCGCACGACGCCCACGAGGGCGCGCCGCCCCCCGAGGAGGCCAAGGACGACCGCGATGCAGGCGACCCACAACGGCGAGATGGGGCGCGCGAGCAGGAGGGCGGCTGCGGCCACCGCGACCGTCGCGACGAGGCCCGGGGGTGGGTGTTCGGGATGGTCCAGGACGAGCACCAGTCCCGCGGTCCACAAGCAGATGGCGGCGCAGATCTCGAAGCCGCTCGGGTTGACCACGCCACCGAGGAACCAGACCATCGGCGTCGCAGCGACCATCACCCCGACGAGCAGTAGCTTCCTTCTCGACCACAGCACGACGACGAGCAGGGCGAGAGAGACCAGGAGCGCGCAGATGAGGGCGCTCATGAGCCGCATGAGGTAGATGCCGGACTTGGAGACGAACGCGAGCGACGGCAGGCCGACGATCAGGTAGTAGAGGGGGGGGTACCGCCCGACATAGGTATAGGTGTGCTCCGTCTTCGTCGACGTTGTGAGACGCCGAGCGCAGGACGCAGGGATCTCCGGGTGGAAGTGGAAACAGACGGGGTACCTGTCCCCGGACGCGAACACCTTCGGCACCGAGACGACCGTGTAAGGGTTCTCGTCATTGTGGATCGTGGTGCCGACGAGCTGGCCACGCGCGGCGGCGGCGGCGTACACCACCTGGGCCTGTTCGTCGGGAGAGGCGAAGAGCGGCGTGGCGAGCGACCACGCCGCGAAATTCGCGAAGGTGATCACGAGACAGACGACGAAGACCGCCCTCGTCCCGCCGAACCGCCCGTTCAGCACGCGCGTCTGCCCACCGGCGCAGATGCGACGGCGCAGGTACACCCCGTGCCGGGTGCAGGCATCACACCCATGTGATTTACTCTCGGCATGCCACTACCTCCCGGCGGATCGCCGGACGACGCGTCTTCCTCGGACCGGGGTGACGACTGGCGGGGCGCGACGCTCTCCCGGGTTCGCAGATGGATTATGCAGGCCGATCCCGGGGCAGTCGAGGAGAGGAAGTGGGTCAA
This sequence comes from Acidimicrobiales bacterium, assembly GCA_030043315.1. Classification (GTDB taxonomy): domain Bacteria; phylum Actinomycetota; class Acidimicrobiia; order Acidimicrobiales; family RAAP-2; genus JAJYVT01. The sequence goes on along the minus strand of JASHYA010000039.1, from coordinate 7,205 downwards.
GCCGACCAACCCAGACGGCGTCCCTGTATGGTCACATGGCGGCATCATCTGCACGGGTGAGATCTACAAGAACCGCGTGAAGTTCACCTTCGCCAGGGGCGCCTCCTTGAGGGACCCTTCACACTTGTTCAACTCCAGCCTCGAGGGCAACCTCCGACGTGCGATCGATGTCCACGAAGGCGACCGGGTGGACGAGAAGGCCTTCAAGGCGTTGATCCGAGAGGCGGTGGCGCTCAACGAGACGTCGGCCGGACGCAAGTAACCGAACCGGACCTCACGATGATCGGTGCCGGGGCGACCCCGACTGCTGGGCGGCGGTGTCGGGCGAGCGCAGGAAGCGGAGGACGGCCACCACCGACCACACGGCCTCCACGATGCCGAAGGGCCATGCTCCCGAGAGGAACCCGTAGAGACTGGACAGCACACAGCCCAGAGCGAAGGCCAGGATCAAGAGCCGGTGGCGGCGCTCGAGCATGTACATCACCATCATGAAGGTGAGGACGCAGACGCCGTAGACGGTGATGGCGTTGAAGTGCACGCGACCAGTCAAGCAGGCCGCCCGTTCGCTGTCGGGGTGAGCCCGACCCCTGGTCAGCGAGGGGCGGACCGGGTCCCCTCGTCGCGAACCCACCGAGGTCGAGACTTCGGCGGTGGATAGCCGTACCGGGCGATCGTGGCCGACGTCCACCCGATCCACCAGCCACAGAACACGGGCAGGGTCCTGCCGAACCTCTCCTTCCCGCCGAAGGCGGCGACAGCGGCCAGGATGGCTGCCCACACGATCGCGTGGCCGATGCTGTAGGCGGTGTAGCTCTGGAGTCGATGGCTCACTTGCTCTCCTTTCGGTCGACGGATAGGAGATCACATGATCCCGCAGGAGGTCGAGCTCACCCGGCGCTTCTACGCCGCATACCGCAACCCCCGGTTCGCCGTGTTGGAGGGATTCCACCCCGCTCGGCACGCCCTCCGCTTTGGGGCGCGGCTGGACGTGGCCGTCACCTATGACCAGGAGAAACTGTTCAAGCTGGCCGAGCGCCTCGCTCCCGAATCCATCCCCGGGATCGAAAGTGTGCTGGAGGTCGTCACCCGGGAGCGCTTCACGCGCCTCTCGCAGCGAAGCCTTTCCAGCCCGCTCCTGTCGATCTGCGCGCGCCCTGACTACGACATCGCTGCGGTGCTCTCCGATCGCGCCAAACCGGCAGTTCATCTCGATCGCCCGCGCAATCCGGGAAACGTCGGAGCAGTTGTCCGGGTCGCTGCGGCTGCCGACCTGGCGGCGGTGACCGTTTCCGGTCAGGACCCCTGGTCACCGGTCGCCATCCGAAGTGGCACCGGTCTGCAATTCGCCCTGCCGGTCGCAGGGGAGGAGTTGGCCATGTCAAGTGGTCGGCCGATCGTCGCGGTGGACATCGACTGCGGACCGATGGACACCGCCAGCCTTTCTCCTGACTCGATCCTCGTCGTCGGTGGTGAGCGCCACGGACTGCCTGCGTGGATCCGTGAAGTGGCGAACCGATCGGTCGGCGTCCCGATGAGACCAGGAGTGTCGAGCTTGAACCTCGCCACTGCGTTGGCTGCAGTGCTGTACTCCTGGAGGATCTCCGCCTTCGAGCGCGACGGGCGTTACCCGTGGTGAGCCTCGGGTTTCAGGAAGTCCGGTCACCTTCTGCGGGAATGGCATAGCCGTGGAATATGAACGCGCACGCCGTCGGGGTCTTGGTCACCCGCGTCGAACCGTGCCAGGGATACGCCCGTGGTGCGAGCGTCCTATCAGCCGATCGAATGACTGCGATTTCCCCGGCGGGTCCTAGCACGTCAACTGTGATCTGCGTCTGGACGGGGACATCCGTGGCTACCTTGAGTGTTGCCGACGCGGCAACCGTGTCCCCTGAATAGCTACAAGCTGCGTGACTCGGCGACAGGGAGCCGGAGTGCTCCAGGGAGACAACCGGGATCTTCTCATCAGGCAGAGTGGGAACGCGCGTAAAGGAGAAGATGATCGCCACGACCACGACGACCGCGGCGGCAACGAACAGGGCTGGCCGGCGCAGACGGCGGTGCAAGTACCACGCCTGGTGACCGTGACGATCTGGAACATCGTCAAAGGGCGGCGGCATGGCCCTCAGGTGATCCCCATCTGGTGCGTGCGCGAGGGGTCCTCATGGAAGAACGCTGTCCTGTTTCCCGCAGGCGCGCGACCTGTAGAGCGCCGCGTGCGGGCGCGGAGTTCCGTCGATCCGAGGCTTCCCGTCCCGAAGGGACCTCGTGCACGAATTCGGTTGGAGCAGCGGCGTCCCATCTTTGCGCGCAGGCTCTGCACCGACCGCGATGCTATCGACGGTTGGGTAACCCTTCACGGCCAAGGTGCCGAACCGGCAGGGGCACGCGCTGCCGCGCACGATTTTCGACGCTCCGCACAGCGCCGTCTGGTCAGGATCTCCCCCGGCTTACTGACACGTGAATAGTTACCCTTGATTTCACGTAGCAGTTCATGTAAGTTGCCTGTGGCAAAGACTGTGACGTTGGTGCCGATAGAAGTATCGGGGGACAATGCGACCGCGGTTTATCGCGGAAGTCGCGGGGGAAATGACACGATTTCGCGTAGCCAAATTTGGTGGGATCCTGCGTGTTCTGCGATCGCTCGTCACATGGGGGAAGAGAACGCGACCACCGTGGCGAGACCTCTCCGGCGGAGAGCTCGCGCTCCACGACCCGAACGGTGGGCGTCACGATGCAGATCGTCGGAAGCGCCGCGATCAACCAGACCGAGTTCACGCCGAGCGACACGTATGTCCGGGCGGCATTCAAAGTGAGCGCCTTCGGTGGAGCCTTGTCCATGTATCTCACCAGCGCAGCCCGGACGACGTGCTCCATGCTCATAAACGGTCCCCTGCACTCGTCCCGCTCGGGTTAGGTGGCCAGAGGTCCAACCTCACCTGGGGGAAGCGCACCGTACCTGGTGAACGTTTGCGCCGGGGTCGACCACAGGGCGCGCAAGCACGGCCGCCGGTCGTGCAGCACCCAGTGGAGGCACGACGAGCACGAGCCCCACTTTGGCCAACACGGTTGAAGACGGCCTCGTTCTACCCGGCTCACAGTGCAAGAGACCGCCTCGTCGTTGTGAACGTTGCCGGGCGACGGGGCGCGTCCATCTTCGACGATAGGAGGTCGTATTCGTAGCCATCGAAGACCAAGCAAGTCGAGCGTGTGCGGTGGGCTTCGTGTAGGAGTCGATTCACGTTCGACGCACTGAGTGGAACGATCCACGCAATGAACGAGAAGGGGTCAACCATGAGACGAAGTAGTCCGCACATCCGCGGCATTGCTGGAAGGGGAGTCCTGAGGCGCCCGAAGTGGGCTGTCTCGGCGGCGGCTGCGACGCTGATGGTCGCTTTGGGCGGCTTGGGTATTGGCTTAAGTGGGCTTGGGGACGCTGGCATTGCCAACGCTGCCGGCCCTTCCGGCCCGTCCGGCACGGCACCCTTTACAGCTCCTTGTTCGGCACCGGTGACGACAGCGAAGACGGACCTGGTAACGACGCCGGGGACATGCCATGGCACAGCGACGTTGCAGGCACAGGTGGACTTCCTCACCACAACGGTGAACTACTACAGGAAGACATCTGCGAAGTTCACGTCGAACGGAGTCGGGCCGGGGCAGGCGCTGGACTACGGCCTTGAAACACTGTGGCTACGGGGCATCGACGGGAATGGGGTGACCGTTGCAGTAATGGAAGAGTGGAACAACCCGACCGTCGCAAGCACGCTGAAGTCCGAGAGCACAAGGGACCACCTGCCCTGGACAACAGGCTGGGTGAGGACAATCTTCCCAGAGGAGCCAACACACTTCGACCCAACCGGGACGGTGACAAGCGGTGCACTGCCCACAGTGAAAGCGAAACCGCTAGGAACACCGGCTATAACGGGCGGCCCGCACGTCACAGTCAAGCTGAGGACAGGAAAGACAGCGGTAGAGACAACAACATGCCCGCACGGCATGGTGATCCTCGGATCCTACGGTTCGTGCTCAGCATGGCAGGGGGAGCTGGATCTCGACGTAGAGGCGGTCCACATGTTCGCTCCTTACGCGAAGATCGTCGTCTCCGCGTCCCCAGCCGACAGTCAGATCACCGATGATCCTGCGTACAACGTCGCCGCGCCCGAACTGATCCACGCCGTCGCATACATTGCCCAGCACCACATCGCCCAGACCATTTCGGTCAGCGACGGAACCAGTGAGACAACGTACGCCTACGGCTGGGCGACATTGACTGCTCAGAACGTCTCTGAGGCCGAAGCGGCTGCGGACGGCATTCCGGTCATGGTGGCGACGGGGGACTGCGGCGTCGTGCAGAACCTCGCCGCGGCGAGTTCCCAGTGCGGCAATGCCTCCTCCACCCCGCAGACCGCGGCGTGGGACGATTCACCGTGGATCACCGCAGTCGGCGGAAGCAAACCACACATCACCAAGGAGACGGTGACAGGTGTCACAGAGGGCGTGAAGACGGAAAATGACACGCTCACATCCATCGAAGGTGCCGGGTTCTCGGCGCTCTACGCCAAGCCCGCCTATCAGGATGAGGTCAACCCTTCGTCGCAGCGTTCGGTGCCGACAGTCGTGATGGACTCGGCCGACGGCACGTCGCAGGCAGCGCCGAGCTTCAATGGAGTGATCGCACTCGCGACGCAGCTCTTCAATGTCCACAACAGGGGTCCCGAGAAGCCCATTGGGCCGATACAAACAGCCCTTTACAGGATCGGACCTGAGGGTGCAGCCGCCGGCATTCTCAACGTCGTGACAGGCAACGACACCAGCCCTGCATCGGCCAAGACGACATACAAGACACCCTCCTTCCCGGTCGGTCCGAGAATTGCGACCCCTGGTTGGAAGACGGGTGCTGGCTTCAATGTGGCCTCCGGATGGGGCGACGTCACAGCCAACAAGTTCGTCTATGCCCTCGACAAAGAGACGCTGCTCCTGCGAACAGAGGCATCCGCCCGGGCGGCTGCCGCAAGGCAGGTGGCGACACTGGAGAGGCTCCAGACCTACACGACACCGAACAGCGACGACACGTTCGTGCTTGCCAAGACACTCATCCCGTACCATCCGGTCACCCTGTACGTGACAACAGTGAGGGTCTGGCCCCTGTCACAGACAGCAGGAACGTGGATCTACAAGACAGGGCACACTGCGCTGACAGTTGCAGAGCGGCAGTACATCGTCGACGCCCAGGGATACGTCACGTTCATGATCACACCGTTGAAGGTTCCGAAACCAACAGCGAAGTTCACAAAGACTGTCGTGGTGCATACAACGCGCAATGACACGACAACGACGGAACCGACACTCTCGAATCCGACAACATTCTACGCGCTGTCTCCGGGCATCCATACGTTGAGGCTCAGTAGCCTGCTCATGACACAGACGGCGATCTTCAGGGTTGCGGGTTCGTGACGGGGACGTAGATCCCGACTACTGGGACGAACGGCGGGCGGTCTTCGGACCGCCCGCCGTTTCGCGTCCGTCGCATGGAGGAGCAGAGCGACGCGAGGATCGCGGACAAGTCCTGCGCATCACGTGTGTGCGCCCTGACTGCGGGTAGTGAGACGGCGGGGTAGTGAGACATGGCGGCAGGCAGTAGGGGGCTGCCGAGGAGTCTTCGTGCCCATGCCCAGAATGGGGGTTCCTACTCCTCGTCTATGGCACACTGCGAAGCAGAGGCATGGCCATCGACAAGGCCAGCGACAAGCAGCACGACTGCGTCGATCCATTGACTTGATCCACGACGTCGTGATCCGCCAGGTCGCCGCGAGCTGCATGTCGACACTGAACAGCCGAAGCGACTTGAAGGTGTGATGCGATTCATCGATCCGAAAGGAGATCCCGATGCCAGGTGAAATGCGAATCGAGCTCATCCAGGTCCCAGTATCGGACATCGATCGAGCCAAGTCGTTCTACGTGGACAAAGTTGGCTTCAATGCCGACCATGATTATCAGGTAACCGAAGAGCTTCGCTTCGTGCAGCTGACTCCACCCGGATCGGCCTGTTCGATCGCTCTTACCTCGGGTGCCCACACGATGACCCCGGGAACTATCGAAGGGCTTCAAATGGTCGTGGACGACGCAGAAGCCTGTCGCAAAGCGCTCGCGGACCGCGGCGTTCCGGTCAGCGACGTGCAGGTCTTCCCATGGGGAGACTTCGTCTTCTTCAAGGATCCCGACGGCAACGGCTGGGCATGCCAGGCGATCCCACAACGAAACGGGTGATCCTCAGCAGAGCGCAGCGTTAGCCACGCTGCAGGGAGGGGAGTGCCCGATTCGGCTCGGCGACAGTCGGTTGAGAGTAGCGGATTCGCCGCCTCAACCACTGGCCCACGCGCAAATCTCCCTCACGACAGCCCGGTCCGAAGGCGCTTCGCGGCAGTGAGCAGAGTGTCGGACGCTTCTAGTAGGAGACGCTTCACCAGCTCGTCCTCCGTAGTGTCACTCAACTCCCTCGCGTGGTTGCCCATCTGGAACACGTCTCGTTCGAGGTCGTCCATCGTCGCTCCCCTTCACTCGGGCTAAGCGTCGGCCAGCGGAAGGCAGTCCTCCTATTGAGCTATCGAGAAGCCTGCCAGCGTCAACAAGGAGAACGGAGTCGCCGTGCACTCCCGACCCCAGGTGCAGGCCAGGCTGGCTGCTGTGGAGACGATGGGACTCGAACCCACGACCTCCTGCGTGCAAACCTGGTCAGGCCTCGAAACGGCGAACGGACTCGGACGGACCTGGACGCGAAACCGCAGCTCAGCCGGCTGATTCTTGTCCTTGCCGCAGGGTGCCCGACAGCCTCGGACACCCTCGGACGGCACCGGACGCGCGATGGACGCGCGATAGGCGAAGCGTGACGTTGGCACCCGCACGGCGATCGAGCGCGCGGTTGGGCGACGGCGTCACTGCACGACGGCGAGTACTTCGAGGTCCGGCACGAGCTCGAAGATGCGGTCCCCAACTGCGCGTTCCGTCGCCGTGGGGATGCCAACGTCAGGGTTCCTATCGCGCGTCCATCGCGCGTACGGTGCCGTCCGAGGGTGTCCGAGGCTGTCGGGCACACTGCGGCAAGGACAAGAATCAGCCGGCTGAGCTGCGGTTTCGCGTCCAGGTCCGTCCGAGCTCGTTCGCCGTTTCGAGGCCTGACCAGGTTTGCACGCAGGAGGTCGTGGGTT
>JASHYA010000007.1 GCA_030043315.1 Acidimicrobiales bacterium | reverse complement strand
GCTCACGCCCGCGCCGACGAGCGCCGGCATGTTGGGCATGGCCCGCACGACGACCGCCCCGTCGGGAAGGACCGCCTCGAGACGGGCGGCAGACATCCCGGCCACGATGGACAGCACCCGACGGATCCCCGCCGCGCCGAGGCCCCGGCACGCCGACTCGGCCACGTCGGGCTTCACGGCCAGCACCGCACCGGCGTCCGCACCGGCGATCGAGGGGGAGGGGGCGTCGACGACGTTGAGGCCCGGGTGCGCGGCCCCGAGGTCGGCGCGGCGGCCCCCGTCCGGCTCCACGACACAGAGCTCCTCCACGGACCATCCGCCCCGGGTGAGGAGGCCGGTCACGAGCGCCCCGCCCATGCGTCCCCCTCCTACGACGACGAGCGTTGCGGCCATGGCCGAGACCGTACCGCCGGACGCCGGGCGCGCCGCGGCTCAGCGCCGGCGCGGGCGGCGGCGGTAGACGGCGGGATGGCCGAGCGTCATCGCCGTCGGGTAGTGGTCGTCGACGTAGACGATCGACGAGCCCGCGATCCGGTCGAGCTCGTCGTCGTCGACGAGGCCCGCGGGCACCCGGCCCACCAGGTAGACGGCGTCTTCGGGGCCGAGGCAGAAGGCCATCCCGAAGAGCTCGGCGTTGCGGCGCATGAGGTAGGCGAAGACCTCCTCGCGGTGCTCCTCCGGCGCGGGCATGAACTGGGCCTCGTGGTGGAGGGTCCGCTGGCGGAGCGTGAGCCAGACGGTGATGTAGTCCTTCTCGTCCCCCCTGAACCGCAGGTACCAGCGGTGCGCCGCCGTGCGGTCGGTCACGTCCTGGCGTTCGGCCGCGACCAGGCCGAAGGTGCCCTCGGGGGAGAGCTCCCGTGCGATCCAGGCGTCCACGCGTGCGGCGGCCGCAGCCAGCGTCTCGGCGCCGGGCAGGTCGACGAGCGGCAATGCGCGCGTCCGCGTCAGGAGCACTCGACGAGCAGCCCCGTCAGGAGCTCGTCGTGGATGGCGCGCAGGTCTGCCGCCGCCTGCCGCCACGTGTAGCGCCGCGCGCGCAGCACCGCGGCGGTCGACTGGCGCTCGGCGACGAGCGGCTCCGCGGCGATCCGACGCACGCGGTCCGCGAACGCCTCGTGGTCCGACGGCTCCACGAGGAACCCGGTCCGCCCGTCGTCGACGAGCGTGGAGAGCCCGCCGACCGCGGAGGCGACGACCGGCGTGCCACATGCGGCCGCCTCGAGCGCGACCAGGCCGAAGGACTCCGAGCGGCTGGGCACGAGGCACACGTCGGCGGCGCGGTAGTAGGTGGAGAGGAGCTCGTGAGGTTGGGGGGCGACGAGCGTGACGTGGCGTTCGACCCCGAGCTCCCGCGCGAGGCGGAGGAGCCGGGCGTGCTCCTCGTCGCCGTGCGGCCCGCTCGGACCGCCCACGACCACCAGGCGGAAGGGGGCGCCCGGGGCGTCAGCGCCGGCGGCGCACAGGGCGGCGAGGGCCCGGACCGCTACGTCGATGCCCTTAAGCGGCTGGATCCGGCCGACGGTGAGGAGCAGGGTGCCGTCCGCGGGCAACCCGAGCGCCCGGCGCGCCTGGGGGCGGCAGCCGGGGCCGAAGAACGCGTGGTCGACCCCGGGGGCGACCACCGAGATCCGCGCCGGGTCGGCGCCGTAGAGGTGGACGATCTGGTCGGCCTCGACGCTGCAGGACGCCAGGACGGCGTCGGAGCAGGCGATGATCGCCGCCTCCGCCTCCGCACGGCGGTGCGGCATGTCCGCCTGCACCTCCTCCGGCACCAGCTCGGCCTTCACGCGGTCGAGCGTGTGGAAGGTGGAGACGAGCGGGAGGTCCAGCTCGTGCTTGATCGCGTGGCCCGAGAGGCCCGAGAGCCAGTAGTTGGCGTGCACCGCCTCGAACGGTCCCGACTCCTGGTCGACGAGGGGGAGGCCGTCGTCGCCGGCCATCAGCTCGAGCACCCGCGCCGTGAACTCGCCGACGAGCTCGGGGAGCATCTCCCTGGCGACCGGCTCCTCGGGACCGGCGGGCACGTGGTGGACGCGGAACCCGGGCTCGACATCCACCGTCGGGGGCAGGTGGCGGTCGCACCCGCGCGTGAACACGTCACAGCAGACGCCCGTCCGCGCGAGCGCGGTCGCCAGCTCGCGGACGTAGACGTTCATCCCGCCGCCGTCGCCCGTGCCGGGTTGGGCGAGCGGAGAGGTGTGGAACGAGAGCATCGCGAGCCGACGCATGCCCGGGAGAGCCTACCTGCCGACCGTTGCGGCTCCACCTGGGGAGGGAGCGGTCGGCTCGTCTCCGTCGTGGTCTCGGTGGTGCTCCCGGTCGTGCTCGCGGCGAAAGGACAGGTAGATCTGGACCAACGCCTGCTTTTGGCTCTCGGCGAGGTGGGGGTCGGCGCGGATGTGCGCGACGAGGTCCACACCGTCACCTGGCGGGTCGAGCATGCCGGCCTGGACGTAGAGCGTCTCCGCCGAGATGCGCAGCGCCTTGGCGATCTGCTGGAGGATGTCCGCCGACGGGCGGCGGAGCCCCCGTTCGATCTGGCTCAGGTACGGGTTCGAGATGCCGGCGAGCTCGGAGAGGCGCCGGAGCGAAAGGCGGGCGGTCGCACGCTGCTCCCGGATGAACGACCCCAGGTCGCGTGGGTGATCGTCGGGTTCCCGCACCACCCCACGAGCGTACCGAGCGACACCCGTGATGGACTTGCCCGGTGCTCGAGACGCCCGAGGAACTGGCGCGCCTCGACGCCCTCCTCGACGAGAGCATGGCCGCGGCGGGTGACCATCTGCGCGCCATCGTCACGCCGGAACGGAGGCTCACCGCGGCAGAGCTGTGCGAGCGGCTGCAGGGAATGCGCCTTCTCGTCGTGGCGTCGGTGGCCGCCGACGGACGGCCGTTCACCGCGCCGGTGGACGGTTACCTCCTCCACGGCGCCTTCGAGTTCAGCTCGGGCCGACGGTCGGTGAAGATGCGCCATCTGGCGACCAGGCCGGCGGTCAGCGCGACGCACCTTCCGGGAGACGAGCTCTGCGTGACCGTGCACGGACGGGCGGTGCGCTTCGACGTCCTGGACCCGGCCCACCCCGACCTGCGCCAGGCGATGCTCGACTACTACCTGCCGACGCAGGGCCCGGCGTTCGGGGAATGGCTCGAACAGGAGAACCCGATCGGCGTGCGGATCGAGCCCGCGCGCATGTTCACGTTCGCACTGGCGAGCGCCGGCTGACCAGGCCCGCCCGCGCGCGCGGCGCGTACCGGTAGCAGACGAGCCCCCACACCTCTCCCCGGTCGACCGGCCCGAAGGTCCGACTGTCGGTGCTCTCCGCAGGGTTGTCGCCGGTGACCGTCACACCCCTCTCGCCCACGGTGGTGACGCGCTTCACGAGGAGCCGGTCGGGCTCCCTCGGGTCGGTGAGCGCCACGACGTCACCGGGCCGCAGCGGCCATCGCCGCGGCAATCGCACCACGAGGAGCCGGTCCGCGGGATCGAAGGTCGGCACCATGCTCCTCCCCTCGACCACCACCCGACGCGTCGCCAGCCGGGCGCCGATGAAGGCCGCCGCGCAGAACCCGACCGCACCGAGCACGGCCAACCCCAGCATCCCGAGCGCGGAGACGAGGACGAGCCGCCGGACCGACCGCGCCACGCGGCGCCGCAGCCGCCGGCGTATGCCGCCGCGGCGGTACACCTCGGCGGCGTGATATCGACCGTGCCGGTCGCGACGCCGGCTGGGTAGTGTGCTTTCGACGGACATCCCCCCACTGTGCACGACCGGCCTTCGGTGTGCCGGACGAAAAGGAGCTCCCATGCGCATGCTCGATCGAGTGCTCACTGCCGTCGACCGGTTCCGGCCTCCCGCCGTCGCCCACGCGCACTGCGACTTGCCGTGTGGTGTCTACGACCCGGCGCAGGCACGTATCGAGGCCGAGTCGGTCAAGGCCATCCAGGAGAAGTACAACGCCTCCAGCGACGAGCAGTTCCGCGAGCGTGCCCTCCAGATCAAGGAGCAGCGGGCGGAGCTCGTGAAG